>CANETO010000034.1 GCA_947440895.1 Planctomycetaceae bacterium
AGCGGGGCAGGGGCCGCACCAGCAGAAGTTCGAGTGTGCCCTTGCGGATCATGTTTGGCACGAAGGCAGCCGTGACGACCACGCTCACCAGGAGCAGCAGGCTGCCTCCAAGGCCGGTGGTGAGCAGTTTCTGGAGGATTAAAACCTCCAGGCCCAGCGGCGCACCGCGGGAGGGGGTGAGTTCGAGGGCGTCACCGAACAATGAAAAACGGTGTGGCCAGAGGAGCCGTAGATCGGGGCCCGGGTGAACCGTCAGTTGAAAGCTCTGCTGGCCGAGATTCCGAACCAGCGTGTCGCTCGTCTCCTCCACCTTCTGCACGTCCCATAGTTGGCCATCGGCGATGCGGCCGAATGTCGTACGAACTTCGTCTGGTGGCATCGGGCCGGCAGCCACCGGCACGAACGATCGCTTGAGTTCGACATTCCACGCGCCGTCGGGGAGATCGGCCCCAAGCGGCTCGGCCCGGGTGATCCAGACGACGGAGCCGTTGAGCCGGCCCGCCATGTCGGTGACGGACTCCCGGGCAAGATCCATCCCCGTCAGATCAGCGGCCATCGCCCGCGCGGAAAGATCGAGATAGTTTTTTCCGCTCGGTAACGGCTCGACCCGGCCGGTGACCGCTACGGCCAACAGCAGGCCGATGAGTCCCAGGAGCAGGAACAGAATTTTGGCATCGAGGAACTCTCGCCACGCATCGACGAGCATCGCCCCAAACGCGCGGAAGAGGCGTGGGCTCGGTGGATCGGAGGGGGCTGCCAGCGGGGGCGAGCTGTCGTTGCCGTGGAGGCTACGGTGACTGGTCATGAGGCCTGCCTCTCGGAGGTGGCAAGCGTCAAATAGAGATCCTCGAGTGTGGCGCGTTCGGGCTCCAGGTGTCGCAGCCGCAGGCCCGCACGATGCACCTGGGCGAGAAACCGATCGATGCTGTCGGGAGTGGCCGCATCGAGATGCACCCGCCAGAGACCGGGCCGGTCTGCGGGCTCCAGTCGGCAGCCCTCCCAGCGCAGGTCGTTGGGGGGAGGTGTCTCGAAACCGACCAGCCAGGTTGGCTTCGTGGGGGTCAGTTCAGCCACGGTGCCGGAGACGAGCAGGTGGCCCCGACGCATGATCGCCACGCGGTCGCACAGCTGCTCCACTTCGCCGAGCAGATGGCTGTTGATGAACACCGTCACGCCTGCCCGCTGCTGTTCCAGGAGCACATCGCGGATCTGCTTGCGTCCCACCGGGTCGATGCCGTCGGTCGGCTCATCGAGAAACAGCACCCGCGGCCTGTGGAGCAGGGACTGGGCGAGGCCGAGCCGCTGTTTCATCCCCTTCGAGTAGCCACGGATGCGGAGTTGTTCCCGGCCCTTCAGTCCCAAGAGTTCCAGGAGAAATGGAATGCGGGCGAGCCGTTCCCGGCGGGAGAGTCCCTGGAGCGCTCCATAGAAATGGAGCAGGCTCGGGGCGGTGTGGTATTCCGGCAGGCGGTGATCTTCCGGCAGATAGCCAACCTCGCGGCGGGCTGCCAGCCGGCCCACCGGCTGGCCGAGCAGGCTCGCAGTGCCGGCTGTGGGGGCGACGAGACCAAGCAGGATCTTGATCAGCGTCGTTTTGCCGGCGCCGTTTTGCCCGAGCAGGCCAAACAGCGTGCCAGGTTCCACCTCGAGGCTCACGCCCGCGAGCGCCGCCAGCGTGCCGTACCGCTTCTCAAGCTGGTTCACTGATACGGCCAGGTCCGAGTGGCTCACCCCAGCGACCAGCCCGGCCGGTAGTCCCGACCAAGAAACGCCTCCGCCGCAGGGGCGTTCGAAATCTTCATCGTCGCGGCATCCCAGGTGAGCTTCTGGCCGGAGCGGTAGGCGACATTTCCCAGGTGGGCCGTCTCGGTGAGCGGTCCGCTGTAGGTGAATGGGCAGGTGGTGGCAGCCCCGGTCTTGGCGGCGTGGATCCACTCGGCATGGTGCCCGAGTGACTTCGGAATCGATGCCGAGGGACGTTTGAAATCCTGCGCATCGGGGCCCAGCAGGACCATATGCCGTCCATAGTCGGTGAGGATCTGGCCATTGCTGCCAACAAACAGCATCCCGCTGGCCCAGGGCGGAATCAGCTTCTCTTGAATGCAGGGCGGCTTGTCGGCGCCCTGATACCAGGAGAGTTTCACCGGCCCGCGGCCGTCACGGGCTGCAAATTCATAGTTCACATGCATCGAGGCGGGGGCCAACTCCGGATGGGGCGGTGGCCCGAAGGCCTCAACCGTCTGCGGGGCATCGAGGTTGAGCGCCCAGAAGGGCAGGTCGAGCCAGTGGCTGCCCAGGTCTGACATCGTGCCGTTGGCAAAGTCCCACCAGCGGTACCATTTCGGCCCGGGAAAATAGACCTCGTGAAACGGACGGGCTGGGGCGGGCCCCAGCCACAGATCCCAGTTGAGTTGCGGAGGGATTGGCGACGAGCCGGCTGGCCGGTTCTGCGTTGAAACCAGATCGTTATTCTTCTTTGCGTCCTCGGGGGACTGCCAGCCCCAGGCCCGGTCTACCCAGACATGCACCTCACGGATTGGTCCGATGGCACCGCCCTGCACCAGTTCCACCACCCGCCGGTAGTTATCGTCGGCATGAATCTGCGTGCCCATCTGCGTGGCCACGCCGGCGGCCCGGGCCGCTTCGGTCACGATCCGCGCCTCGCGCACGCTGTGCGTCAGCGGTTTTTCGCAGTAGACGTGTTTCTTGGCCCGCAGCGCCGGCAGCACCGCAAAGGCATGGGTGTGTTCGGGGGTGCTGACCACCACGGCGTCGTAGGAGGAGGCGGGCAGTTCCTCATAGAGGCGGCGGAAATCGACGAATGTCTTCGCCTGCGGCACTCTGGCCCCAGCCGCCTCCAGGCTCTTCGCATTGACGTCGCAGAGGGCCACCACCTCTTCGCCGAGCATCTGCTCGAAATTGTGCGTGCCCCGACCGCCGCATCCGATCACCACCACCCGGAGTTTGTCCGAACGATTTTCAGCACGCACGATATTCGGAGCCGCCAGCGGCAACGATCCCGTTGAGACGGCCAACGTCCCAACCGACAGCGTCGATTGCAGAAACGTCCGCCGGCTGGAGGAGGCTCCTGCGGGGCGATCGGACCGAGGTGTGGTTGCCGTGCTCATGCAGAGAGTCCTCAGATAGTGATCAAGAAAGTGGCCGCCGTCAGACGCTCGCGCGAGCGTGCCCTGATCGGTCCGTTGAAGTTCGTTGGCTCAGAGATTTTCGGTGTGGCCGTCCGCATAGAGAAAATTGCGGGCCCCTGCCGGCGGCGTCCAGTCGGCGTCACTGTTGGGGTCATAGCTCGCATCGCTGTTGTCGAAGAACCCACCGCCGCCATGAAAGGCCTCGTATTCGTACATGATCCAGATCTTGCTGGAGGCCCCCGACGCGCCGCGGGACGAAAATGCCTGCTCACGGGTTTTGTCGGCGAGTCGCCGGGCCGGGTATTCGTAGCTGCTCCCCTCGTACGGCAGCGTCTGGTATTCAGCCGGGGCATCGGCGAGCGAGCGTCCCAGCGGCGTCAGCCTCGTCTTCAGATCGTCCATGTAGCGGGTCGAACGCTGGAAATAGGCGTTGTCTGAGGGGCACTTAAAAATGTTGCGGTTGTTCTCTGAAAAGGGGCCGAGGAACGACGCAATGCTCGCCTTGATCGGCCGCGGGGGCGTGGAGGAGAGGTTGAAGAGCATCAGTTCCTCGCTCGGCAGGATCGCCGCGTCGGGGAACGTGCCGCGGGTTTTTCGGTCGAGATACAGCATCATCGCCAGCCCGACGTTCTTCAGGTTGGATTTACATTCCGTGCGACGGGCGGCTTCCCGCACGCTCTGCACGGCCGGCAGCAGCATCCCCAGAAGCAGGCCGATGATGGAGATCACCACCAGCAGTTCCACGAGGGTGAATGCCCGACGAAGCTGAGAGGGCCGCCTACCTGGCATGACTGCGGGCCGCTGCCATAAGGGTGCCGTGTCGCTACCGGTGAAAGAATCGTTCATGGTTCACGCTTTCTCGAAGTATGAGGGCGACCGGGCCGAATCACTCTATCCGCCGCCCGAAGGACGGAACAGTCCGCAAGCCGGGGCTCGATTCTACTGCTTCCATCTGCAGAGGCGCGCATGTGGGCTGACGCCCACATCCGGACAAGCTGCCGTTAGTCGGGCTATATTCCCCTTGAACGGTCGAGCGGGCGAAAGGTTTCGGCGACCGGTTTTGGGGACTCCCTGCCGGTTCGTACCGAGTATCCCGAACGGCTTTACCTGAAGACTGGCAGCGGGACGCCACGGGCCTTGGCCCGGGCGATGACGGCGTTCTCATACTGCTCGTTCATGGCAAGCCTGTCTGCCTCGGCCTTCTGGGCTGCTTCGTTCCCCTTTTTCTTGCTTGGCCGTGGCCTCGGAATCCGGGGTGGCTTGGTGGGGTCGGCGTCGGGATTGAGCGCGAGCATGAGTTCCGGCAGGGCCTGAAGTCGGGCGATTTCGGCGTCGAGCAATTCCGGTTTCTCGGTGGTTGGAGCACTGAAGTAGCGTTCCATCGAGGTCTGTCGCACCTGGATCCACTCGCGGCGGATCGCCTGCCAGACTTTCGTGAGCTGGTCTCGCGGCATCTGGTCGACGTTCTTCACGAGCTGCCTGATGGCCTGCTTGTCAGGCGTGCCCCCCTTGTCGAGCAGCTGCGTGGCCAGCTCTGCCGTTTCGGTCACCCGGTTTTCCTGCGGCCAGAGAAACCAGGCGGCCGGTGCCGCGATGGCAACGAGCAGGCCTGCCGCCAGCAGGGCGATGCGCAGGGGCCACGAGGGCTTCGATTCGACCGTGGGAAGAGGCATGGCGGGAATCCTCAGGAGGGCGGTTCGACGAGGCCGTGCGCACGCTGACCGTAAGCACGAGCCCTGCATGCCAACTGCAGTGTAATTTGTATGCTATACGATCGTCTTTTGCGACTCGCACCCACCCGTCCGGATTCCTCTTCCTGAATGCCTTTCACCATGCAGCCCCTTTCCGGCCAGTCGTTCATCGGATTTGCTCGCAGCCAGTCGACCGGACCGGTCCAGCGGTGCGTCAATCCCGCCACCGCGACCGAGTTGCCGACCGACTTCTTTCAGGCGACCCCGGCCGACGTCGAACATGCCTGCGGCCTGGCCCAGGCCGCTGCCCCCGTCTTGGCGGCCCTTGGCGGCAAACAGAAGGCTGCATTCCTCCGCGGGATCGCCAGCCGCATTGAAGCCGCCACGCCAGATCTTGTCGCTCGCGCCACGCAAGAGACCGCGCTCCCCGAAGCCCGCTGCCAGGGGGAGATCGGCCGCACAATCGGCCAACTCCGCCTCTTCGCCGATCTGGTCGAAGCGGGTGACTGGGTCGACGCCCGCATCGAGACGGCCAACCCAGACCGTAAGCCGCTGCCCAAGCCCGACCATCGTTCGATGCTCCGCCCGCTCGGGCCGGTCGCTGTTTTCTGCGCCAGTAATTTTCCGTTTGCCTACTCCGTCGCTGGCGGTGACACGGCCTCGGCCTTCGCCGCCGGCTGTCCGGTCATCGTCATGGCCCACCACGCCCACACCGGCACGGCCGAGATCATGGGCGGGCTGGTCGTGGAAGCTGTTCGCGCCAGCGGGCTGCCCGAGGGGACGTTCTCCATGCTGATGGGGAGCGGCCGCATCATCGGCCAGCAACTCGCCAAGCATCCTGTCATGCGGGCCATCGGCTTTACAGGATCCCGCACGGGCGGGCGTGCCCTGATGGATACCGCCGCGGCACGGCCGGTGCCGATTCCCGTCTACGCGGAAATGAGCAGCGTCAATCCAGTCGTGCTTCTCGAAGGTGCGCTCGCCTCACGTGGCGACGCCATCGCCACGGGCCTGGTCGGCTCCTGCACCCTCGGCGTCGGCCAGTTCTGCACGCAGCCGGGCCTCGTCATCCTCGAACGTACCCCGGCCGCCGAGGCCTTTGTCGCGAAATTGAGCCAGCTCTTCACCGAAGCAGCGGAGGGCACGATGCTCACCGCCGGCATCCATCAGGCCTATACCCAGGGAGTCACCGCCCGCACCGCCCGCCCCGGAGTAAACGTGCTGGCTCGCGGCCCAGCGAGCGGCCAGCCCAACCGTGCCACGCCGACGCTCTTCGCCACGGATGCGAAGACCTTCGTCGCCGACGGCGGTCTTCAAGACGAGATTTTTGGTCCATCGTCGCTCGTCGTCTGGTGTGAGAACGCACAGGAGCGCACGCAGGTCGTCGCGGCTCTTCATGGCAGCCTGACGGCAACGATCCATGCGACCGATGCCGAACTCGCTGCCAACGCCTCCCTGATCGCTCTGCTTGAGGCGATGGCTGGTCGCGTCGTCGTGAACGGCTTTCCAACCGGCGTGGAAGTGTCGCATGCCATCGTGCACGGCGGGCCCTATCCGTCGCTCTCGGATGGTCGCACAACGTCTGTGGGCTCGAACGCCATCTACCGCTTCACGCGGCTCGTCTGCTATCAGAGTTTCCCGGACGCCGCTCTCCCCGTCGAACTGCAGGTGGCGAACCCCTTGGGGATTTGGCGTCTCGTGAACGGCGTTCGCCAAACCGGCTCCTTCTAAAACCTCCTCATCACTCGGAACTCTCTCATCACTCGGAACTCTCTCATCATTCGGGCCGACGGGCTCCTTTCCCAACAGATTATGTCTCCTCTCGAACTCCAGAAAATCCTCTCCGCTGGCCTGCTCTCGTTCCCGATCACCGACTTCGCGGCCAGCGGTGACTTCAACCCCAGCGGATATGCCAAACGCCTGCAGTGGCTGGCGCCGTATGGCGCCACGGCGCTCTTCGCCGCCGGCGGCACGGGGGAATTCTTCTCGCTTGAGCCGCAGGAATATTCCTCGGTCATCAAGACCGCGGTCGACACCTGCGACGGCCTCGTTCCGATTCTCGCCGGTGCCGGTGGCCCGACCCGCGTGGCGATCCAGTACGCCCAGGAAGCCGAGCGTCTCGGTGCCAAGGGCATCCTGCTGCTCCCGCACTATCTGACCGAGACGAATCAGGACGGCGTCGCGGCGCATGTCGACCAGGTCTGCAAGTCGGTCAGGCTTGGGGTCGTGGTCTACAACCGAAACGTCTGCCGCCTGCAGCCGCACCATCTAGAGAAGCTGGCCGACAGCAATCCCAACCTCATCGGCTACAAGGACG
The DNA here is from genome assembly GCA_947440895.1 of Planctomycetaceae bacterium. Lineage (GTDB taxonomy): Bacteria > Planctomycetota > Planctomycetia > Pirellulales > UBA1268 > CAMCQY01. Next base: position 7,158 of record CANETO010000034.1, read on the forward strand.
GTCTCGGCGACATCGAACTGATGGTCTCGATCCGCCGTCGGATGGGCGATCGCTTCAGTTATCTGGGCGGGCTGCCGACCGCCGAGGTCTACGCCGCCGCGTACAAGGCGATGGGGGTTCCGGTCTATTCGTCGGCCGTCTTCAACTTCATCCCTCAGACCGCGATGGATTTCTACCACGCCGTTGCGAAGGACGATGTTGCCACGCAGAACCGCCTGCTCGACACCTTCTTCCTGCCCTACCTTGAGATTCGCAACAAGAGCGCCGGCTATGCCGTGAGCATCATCAAGGCCGGCGCCACGATCGTCGGCCACGATGCGGGACCGGTCCGGCCGCCACTTACTGATCTCAAGCCCGCCGAGGTGGAGCAGCTTGCGGCGCTGATCGCCAAAGCGGGGGTGACGTGAGGTTCGTCCGGCTAGCGTCTCATCCTCTTGCCGCCGGGCATTCGTGGGCGGCTGGCTCTGGTGGCCTCCGTGCCCTAGGTTCCCCGGCCTTTCCTGAGAAGAAGCCCTGAGCAGAAGCCCTGAGCAGAAGCCATGCACGACGCGACCGATTCACCACACGACTTCCTGCGTACCGCCGTCTCGAAGGTGAAGTGGCGGATCCTGCCGTTGTTCATCGTGATGTTCATCGTGAACTACGTGGACCGGGTGAACGTCAGCTTCATCAAGGAACACCTCTCGCTCGACCTCGGCCTGAACGACGAGGCATTTGGTTTTGGGGCCGGCCTGTTCTTCATCGGCTACGCCCTGTTCGAAGTTCCCTCGAACATGATGCTCCAGTGGCTCGGGGCGCGGCGCTGGCTGGCGATCATCGCCCTGCTCTGGGGCGGCTTCGCGACCTGCATGGCCTTCGTGCACACGGCCCAGGAGTTTTATTGGTTGCGATTTTTCCTCGGCGCTGCCGAAGCCGGATTCTTCCCCGGCGTCATCTACTTTTTCACCCGCTGGCTGCCATCGTCCGAACGTGGCAAGGCGATCGCGCTCTTTCTGAGTGGCTCCGCGATCGCGTCGATCATCTCCGGCCCGCTCTCCGGCTATCTCCTGCAGTTTGAGCCCTACGGACTCAAAGGCTGGCAGTTCATGATCGTCGCCGAAGGCGCCGTCTCGGTGATCCTTGCCGTCTTCACCTGGTTCTGGCTCGATTCGACGCCCGCAGATGCTCGCTGGCTCTCCGACGAGGAGCGGCTTGCCCTGACGGACAAGCTCCAGTCGGAGGCAAACGCCGTCAGACAGCGGCCCGAAATGGCGGAAATCCTCAAAAGCGCGGTGCAGCTCGCGCTCTTCTGCCTGATCTACTTCGCCATCCAGCTGACCATCTACGCGGCGACGTTCTGGCTCCCCACGATTATTCGCTCGATGGGAACGCTCAGCGACATGCAGGTCGGGTGCCTGAATTCGCTGCCGTGGATCATTTCCATCTTCGGGATGTATCTCGCCGCGGCGGGGGCAGCCCGCTGGAAGAATCAACAGGCTTGGGTCGCCGGAGCGCTCCTCGTCGCCGGAGTGGGCATGTTGCTGGCCACCGTCGGCGGTCCGATCTTCGCGTTCGTCGCAATCTGTTTTGCCGCCTTGGGATTCAAGTCGGCCGCGTCGCTCTTCTGGCCCATTCCTCAGGGCTACTTCGACGCCCGGGTCTCCGCGGTGGCAATCGCGCTGATCAATTCGCTGGGGAATCTCGGCGGCTTCGTCGCCCCCTATGCCTTTGGCGTGCTCAAGCAGCAGACCGGATCGATTCAGGGCGGCCTCTACGGACTTGCCGTGACGAGCGTCCTCGCGGCCGGCCTGGTCTTCTTTGTCCGTACGAAACCCAAAACGACGCACGAGCGTCTTTCTTGACAATGACCCCCATCATCGAATCGATTCGCGTCGTGCCCGTCGCCGGTCATGACAGCATGCTGCTCAACCTGAGCGGGGCGCACGGGCCGTTCTTCACTCGCAACATCGTCCTGATCACGGATAGCTCCGGTCACACCGGCCTCGGCGAGGTTCCCGGTGGTGAGAAGATCCGGCAGACGGTCGAAGATGCCTCGCCTTTGCTCGTCGGGCAGGAGATCGGCCGCTACGAACAGCTTCTCGCGGCCGTCAGCGAGGCCTTCTCGGACCGGGATGCCGGTGGTCGCGGCCTGCAGACGTTCGACCTCCGGGTGACGATTCATGCCGTCACTGGCCTCGAGTCGGCGGTCCTCGACCTCCTCGGACAGCATCTGAACAAGCCCGTGGCGGCCCTGCTCGGCACGGGCCAACAGCGGTCCGAGGTTGAGATGCTCGGCTACCTGTTCTTCATCGGCGACCGACGCCGGACAACGCTTGGCTACCGCGACGAAGCCGGCTCTCCACACGCGTGGCATCGCCTTCGTAACGAGGAGGCCCTGACGCCTGAGAGCATCGTCCGTCAGGCCGAGGCCGCCCAGGAGCGATTTGGGTTCCAGGATTTCAAGCTCAAGGGGGGCGTGCTGAGCCCCGCCCGCGAAATCGAGGCCGTGCGTGCCCTTGCCAGCCGCTTCCCACAGGCCCGCATCACCCTCGATCCCAACGGTGCCTGGCGTCTCAAGGAGGCCATCGAGGTCTGCCAGAACCTCCATGGTGTGCTCGCGTACGCCGAGGATCCCTGCGGCGCCGAAGACGGCTTCTCGGGTCGGGAGATCATGGCGGAATTCAAACAGGCCACTGGACTGCGGACGGCCACGAACATGGTCGCCACCGACTGGCGGCAGTTCGGGCACGCCCTCAAACTCCAGGCCGTCGATATTCCGCTCGCCGACCCGCACTTCTGGACGATGCGGGGTTCGGTCAAGGTCGCGCAGGTCTGCGAGGAGCACGGACTCACCTGGGGATCGCACTCCAACAACCACTTCGACGTCTCGCTCGCCATGTTCACGCACGTCGGTGCCGCTGCGCCGGGAGATGTGACCGCCATGGACACCCATTGGATCTGGCAGGAAGGGCAGCGTCTCACCAAGGAGCCGCTCCAGATCAGGGGTGGCATGATCACCGTTCCGGAGAAGCCGGGCCTCGGTATCGAAATCGATCCGGCCCAGCTCGAAGCCGCCCACCAGCTCTATCTCACGCTCCCCACCGGCTCACGCGACGACGCCGTCGCGATGCAGTTCCTGATCCCCGGCTGGAAGTTCGACCACAAGAAACCCTGCATGGTGCGGTAGGGATCGGCTTCCGGAATGTGCGGCATCTGCGCGTGGCTCTTGGCTCGTCCCCAAAACGCATCTCAGCGTGAGGTTGGCCTGCCAAACCGGGCAGCGTTTTCGACCAGCCGCAGCATGTTCTGATCCTTGAAGATCGGGAACGTCTCGTGGCCTGGGCGGATATAGACCACGCGGCCCTGGCCCAACTCCCAGACCATCACGCTGCGGAACCATTCCCCAGGCTCCCAGCATTCCTCCACCAGCACGCGATCGGGAGCCGGCACGTGGAACGGCTCGTCATACATCTCCGTCCGTGGGAGTGAAAACGTCGCAGGCAGGCCGGCGGTGAGGGGGTGGCTGGCGTCGAGCACCCGCAGGTGGCTCGGTTTGCCATCGGTGCGGTAGCCGGGAAAGCAGCAGTTGGGCAGATGGAGTTTCACCACCACGCGGCCGTCGGGGAATTTCTGCACGTCGGTCGTGGGCGTGAGCCGGGCGTCGCGGGCAGGGGCCTTGTAGAGCTGTGCCGGCACCTCCTCGATGCTCAAGCCCCCGGCCGGCAGATCGGCCCACTGGCGCTGCAGATCGATCCGGGCCCGCTCGTTCATTGCCTCGATGAAGGGAGTCGACCAGTGCGCCGAGTGGAGGGCGACGAGCGTCAGCCGGCCCGCCTTCACCCGTTCCACGATCGCCTTCCCA
>CANETO010000035.1 GCA_947440895.1 Planctomycetaceae bacterium
ACCGGTGCCGTCCGCAAGGTGCTCTGGGAGAACCCCGAGAAGTTCGATCCCCGCGACTACCTCAAGCCGGCCCGCGAGGCGATGAAGAAGGTCTGTGCCGAGCGGATGGTGCAGTTTGGCCAGGCCGGCAACGCCCGCAAGGTGCCGGTGGTCACGCTCGACGAGATGGCGAAGCGGTACGCGAAAGCGTGAGGCTGTCTGCCGAGGCGACGAAGCATCTGTCGTTCCTGCGGGGCGTTGCAGCCGCGGAAAACACGCGTTGTGGCGTTTGCCCAGTCGGCCTATAGTCCCGCCCCCGCGCGGCGGTTCCGCGCGCATGCCCTCGGCTGGACTCCACCATGACTGCGACCCCGTCGCTCCCGATCGACGACATTCGATCACCCTCCGATGCCGATGTGCTCGACCACGGCCGCGAGATCCTTCGCGCCGAGGGAGACGCCGTCCTGCGGATGGCCGAGGTGCTCGACGTCTCGTTCTGCAAGGCGGTGCGGATGATCGCGGACTGCACCGGCAAGGTCGTGGTCACGGGCATCGGCAAGGCCGGGCTCGTCGCCCAGAAGATTTCGGCCACACTGGCGTCCACCGGCACCCCCAGCCACTTCCTCCACCCGGCCGAGGCGATGCATGGCGACCTCGGCGTGCTCCGCCGTGACGATATCGTGCTGGCGCTCTCGCAGTCGGGCGAGACGGAAGAGATCACCCGGCTGCTGCCGCATCTGGCGGCGGCGGGTGTGAGGATCGTCGCTCTCACCGGCAGGACCGACAGCACGCTCGGGCATGCGGCGGAGGTCGTGGTGGCCACGGGGCCCGTCCGTGAGGCCTGTGTGCTCGGGCTATCGCCCAGCACGAGCACGTCGATCCTGCTGGCATTGGGCGACAGCCTGGCACTCGTCACCAGCAGCCTGCGCCGGTTCACGCACGAGGACTTCGCCGCCCGGCATCCTGGCGGCAGCCTGGGCCGGCAGTTGATGCGGGTCGAGGAGGCGATGCGGCCGCTCGCCCAGTGCCGAACGGCCGGCCCGGATGAGACGGTGCGTGCCGTCTTCTCCCAGCCGCTGCCGTCGCGGCGGACCGGTGCCGTGATGATCATCGATGCGGATGGCTCACTCGCCGGCATCTTCACCGACAGTGATCTGGCCCGGCTCTTCGAACGTCGCAATGACGCGGCTATCGATGGAGCGATCCGGGACGTGATGACGAACCGGCCGACCACCGTGGTGGCGGGCACACGGCTGCGGGACGCCGTCGCGGTGCTCGAGTCGCGGCGGCTCAGCGAACTGCCGGTGGTCGGCGCCGACGGACGTCCCGTCGGCCTGCTCGACATCGTCGATCTGGTCGGCTTCGCGCCGCCTGAACCGGTCGCCGTGACGCGGGACGAGCCCACGCGGTTGCCTGGATCCGCGGCCGCGTGAGCCCGAGTGTAGTCCCAGCCAGTTCCTTGAGCCCGACAGTCACCGTTTCGATCCGCACCATGACACCACCCATCGACCTCGACCAGCGCCTGGCCGGCGTCCATCTCCTGCTGCTCGACTGCGACGGCGTGCTCACCGATGGCGGTGTCACCTGGAGCGACAACGGGGTGGAGAGCAAGACATTCCATATTCGCGACGGCCTCGGCATCCGCGGCTGGCAGCGTGCCGGCGGGCGGACGGGCATCATCACCGGCCGGAGAAGTGTGGTGGTGGAACGACGAGCCAAGGAGCTTGGGATCGAATTCGTGCGGCAGGGTGTCGACGATAAATGCGCTGCTGCCGACGAGATCATCAAGGAATGTGGACTGTCGTGGGAACAGACGGCGTTCATGGGCGACGACCTGCCCGACCTGCCCGTTATGACGCGGTGTGGAGTGGGCGTGGCGGTCGCCGACGCCTGTGCTGAAGTGCGGGAGGCCGCCGCCGTGGTGACCAGCCTGCCGGGCGGTCGGGGCGCGGTCCGCGAACTGGTTGAACAGATGCTCCGGGCCCGTGGCGGCTGGGAAGCAATCGTGCATGCATACACTGCGCCGCGTATGGGTGTCGACGCGGGCAGGGATCTGGGCCGGGCATAGAGGCAGCCTCCGTCAATCGGGCCACTTCATGGAACATCGCCTCGGACGCACGCTGCGGGTGTTTCTCATCGTCCTCGCGGCGGCCGGCTTTCATCGGCTCACCGTGGTGCCGTTGGTGGAGCCGCGCGTGCACGACGCCACCGAGTTGGTCGAAATGTCGCCCGAGGAAGCCGCGGCCATTCGGGCCCGGGCTGATCGCCGGCTGGCGGCGCTCGGCGACATCTTTCCCCCCGGCTCGTGGGAACGTGAGGATCCGATCATGCTGGAGAGCCGGCAGATGCGGCTGCTCTTCAAGCAGTATCAGGCCCTGCCCGACGGTCGCGTGAACCTCGTGCCCTGCACGCTCGTGGTACTGCCCGACCGCAATCGCGTCGCCGCCGATGGCGGTACCGGTCGGACGCTCGTGCTGCGGGTGCCTCAGGGGGCCGTGCTCGAATTCGATGAGCCGCTCGACCTCCGGCAGGGCCGGCTGGCGAGGCTCATCGGTGGCAGTCTTCGCGGACAGGTGACGATCCGCGGCACGCCGTCCGCCCCCGGTGCCGATGATGACATCGAGATCGTGACCCGCGACGTGGAACTCGAGGAGTTCGAGGTCCGTACCGCGGAGATGGTGCAGTTTCGGTATGGGCGGTCGACCGGCAGCGGCCGGGCGATGCTGGCGCGGCTTCTGCCGCGTGCCGGCGCGTCGGATCAGGGCCCCAGCATCGGTGGCGTCGATTCGATTCGGCTCGATCGTGACGTGCAACTGCGGCTGGAGGGCATGCAGGGCGGACTGCTGCCTGGGCAGAAGCAGCCGGCAGCCGGCACAGAGCCAGGATCGACCGCCGAAGCTGCTCCGGTGCTCGTCAGTTGTCGCGGCGGTCTCTGCCTGAATGTGTCGGCCAATGTGATCACCTGTGAAGATCAGGTCGAGGTGGTGCGCACGATTCCCGATGGTTCCACCGACCAACTCGCCTGCGAGCTGCTGGCGATCGTCCTCGGCCGGCAGGCACCAGCCGCTGGCGATGCCGAGGGCAAATCGGAACTACGGCCCATGGAGATTCAGGCCAAGGGAACACCGGTCATCGCCCGCTCGAGCGGCGCCGGTCTCGAGGCTCGCGCGGCCCGACTCGGCTACGAGATCGCCACGCGACGGATCCTCCTCGACGGTGAGGAGCCGGTGTCACTGGTCGCACGGGGCACGGAGATGGAGGCGCGATCGATTGACTACGTTCCTGGCCCGTCGTCCGCGCCGGGGTCGCTGATGGCCGTCGGCCCCGGCTGGCTGAGGACACGTTCTCCGGGATCACCGCCGGTGCAGGCCCGCTGGCAGAAATGGCTGCGGATGCGGCCCGACGGGGAAGGACACGTGGCCTCAATCGCAGGCGATGCCGAGGTCGCCGTTGAAACACAGGGTCGGCTGAGTGGTTCCGAGATGCACCTCTGGCTCGAACTGACGAAGCCCGCCGCGCCGGCCGGTGCGTCACCCGTGGCGGTGGCGGCGGATGCGAGCGGCGCTGGCCCCGATCTGTCGGGGGTGCGGCCGTCCCGCCTGCTGGCCCGGGGCATGGTGGAGGTGGAGGCAGAGCAGCTTGCGGCGCGGACCGATCGCATGGAGGTCTGGTTTCGCAGCCAGGAACCGGCCGTGACACCGATCGCCGGAGGCGTGCCGCAGCCACAGCCTTCGATGCCGGCGTCGAGATCGACGGACTCGGCCGGGGCACCGGCTGCCGGTCCGCTGGCAACGCAGCCCGGGATGCAGAAGAGCCCCACCAGCGGGAGGCTGGTGGCGACGGCAGCGCTCGTCAGGGGGCTGGTGACAATGGCGGGCAACAAGAGCGAACTCGAGGAGATGTCGCTCGAGGGACAGGTGCACGTCGTGGAGGAGCCGCGCGAACGAGCGGCGGCCGCGGTCCCGAATCCGGAGAGCGAGGCAGGGATGGAGATTCGGGGCGATCAGATGCAGCTCACGCGGCCCACGCGGTTTGATGCGCGGGCGATCGTGTCGGGGAGGCCAGCCGAGGTGCGGGGCAGGGGACTCGATCTGCAAGGGCCGCTCGTCGACTTCGATCGCGGCAGAAATCGACTCACGGTGGACGGCGCGGGCAGGCTGAAGGTACCGCTTGCTGCCGGCACTGGGGGATTCGAGTCCTTTGGATTCACCGGCGGCACGACGCCACCGCCCGCACCGCCGCTGGCCGGAGTCGCGGGCGGCCCGCCGACCGCACCGCCCGGTTCACTCGATGTGACCTGGCAGGGCCGGATGGACTTTGACGGTCTCACGGCCCGCTTCGTCGACCGGGTGGTTACCACCAGCGGCAACACCGCCGTGCGGGCCGGATCCCTCGACGTGGTCTTCAACCGGCCGCTGGAATTTTCCGCAGGACAGCCGCAGCCGGCGGTGCGGCCCGACGTGGCGAGAATTGCCTGCGGCAGCGGTGTGCGGATCGAGAGCGAGTCGGCGGCGCAGGATGGTGCGAAGTCCGTGGAGCAGCTCTTCGTGCGGGATCTGGTCATCGACCGTGCCACGGGGAACGTGACGGGAACGGGCCCCGGACGGCTGGCGAGCACCCGGTTTGGGCAGGCCCCGGGCATGTCGCTTCCGGCTGGGCCGCAGACGCCTGGCGCCGCGCCCAGTCCAGCGGCTCCGGCGGCGCCGGCGCAGCCCGATGAGATCACCTATCTGGGCGTCGACTTCCAGCGGGGCATGCGTGGCAACATCAACCGGCGTGTGATGGAATTCCATCAGCGGGTCGAGGCGATCTGGGGGCCGGTGGCCAAGTGGGGAGACACCCTCGATCCACATGCGGCAACCGGCCTGCCGCCGCGGGTCGTGACCATCTCGAGCGACGTGCTCGGTGTGGGGCAGGCGCCGCCGGCACCGGGACAGCAGCGGAGCTCGATCGAACTGGCCGCCGGCGGCAACGTGCTCGTGGAAGGGGAATCGTTCACAGCACGGAGTGCCCGGCTCACCTGGAGCGAGGCGAAGGACCTGCTTGTCTTCGAGGGTGACGGCCGCAGCGATGCGCAGCTCTACCGTCAGGCGAAAGTAGGGGCGGCCACATCGAGTGCGTCAGCCGGCAAGATCCTCTACTGGCGGGCGATCAACCGGGTCGACGTCGACGACGCCCGCTTCCTCGACATGGATCAGTTGGGGGCAGGTGCGGGCGGCCTCCGCGCACCGGGTTTCGGCGGCACCGCGCCGGCGAAGCCCGTGAGTCGACCGTTGCCGGGCACCTGAACGGCGGGCCGCCATCAGACTCAGGCTCGCGTGGCCCCGAGCAGGTTTGACGGCCAGCTCATTCCATGTGGCATACTTCCGGCTCCAAAATCGGCGCCCAACTCGGGTGCTGGTTTCATCCCCGCCGGAGAACTTCTTTTCATGCTTTTCATGCGCACGATTTCGTCTGTCTGGTTCCTCCCCGTCCTGATGCTGGCATGGGCCACGCCGGCGATAACCGCCGAGCCGCCGGCACCGATCGACCACATCGAGATTGCCCTCGACCGGAAGACGCTCGAACTCGTGCGCGAGCCGGGAGCGACCGCAGAGATCACCCTCACCGCCGTCGGCCCCGACGGGCAGCGGCGGCTCCTCGATCCGGCGGCCGCAACGCTCACCGCCACCACCACCGAGGCCAGTGGTGGCGTGGAGGTGGTGACGATCGAGCAGGGGAAGATCGTGCCCCGCGACGGGGGCATCGCGAAGATCACGGCCACCGTGGAGCAGGATGGTACGAAGCATTCGGCAAGCACCGATCTGGTGGTCGCCCCCTTTTACCGCGACTACCACCAGTGCCTGGTGACGAAGCTCTTCATGGGTATGGAAGGAACGCCTGTCGAGCGGCTGGCGAAGGAACCGCTCTTCCAGAAGCCGCACGACGTGCTCTGCACGTTCGAGGAGGCGCTGGAGGTGATCCGCAGGACCGACAATCTCACCCGTGGGATTCCCAAGATCATCTACCTCGTCGGCTGGCAGAAGGGGGGCCACGACCATGGCTTTCCGGCCTGGGACGAGGTCAACCCGCGGCTGAAGCTGCCCCACGACGCCACGGCGCTTGAGAGCCTGCGCTGGCTCATCCGCGAAGCCCGGCGCTACAACACCACCGTCAGCCTGCACATCAACATGGTCGACGCCTACCGGCACAGCCCGCTGTGGGATGAGTATGTGCAGAAGGATCTGTTTGCCAAGGACGAGGCGGGCAACCTGCTGGTAGCCGGCAGCCAGATCGAGGGGGACGACATGTACAACGTCGTCTATCCCCGCGAATGGGAGGCGGGGCTCGCGCAGCGGCGGATCGATCGACTGATCGAGATGGTGCCCGAACTGAAGGATGGGCACACGATCCACATCGATGTCTTCATCGCCCAGCGCGATGGCGGCAAGCCGGTCAGCCCCTGGCACGCTCTCCCGGAGCACGGCGGCCTGACCCCGGACAAGTATGTGGAGGCGCAGCGGAAGATCTTTCATTACTGGCGCGATCGGGGCTTCGATGTGACCGGCGAAGGCATCTTCTGGGCCCATCCACCGGGCGAGGGCTTCACCGGCCTGCAGGCGATGTCGTGGTGGTATCCGGGTGACCCGGGCTACCAGATGAAAATCCCTGAGCGGCTGATGGCCCGCGGCCGGACTGACCGGGGCAGTGACGGCGATTTCAGGTTTGGCTCGAGCATGCACGGCGAGGAGATCTGGCAGCGCGACAAGGAGACAATGCCTGGATTTCTGGGGATGTTCTGTCGCACCACGCTCCCCTGGTATTTCCTCAGCCGCCACGACCGCCTCTCCTTCAATAAGGACGTGCTGACCTACAGCGACGGCGTCGTGGCCCGGACGGAGGATGGGGTCCGCACGATCAGGCAGGAGGATTTCGTGCTCCGCGCCGACGACGATCTCTTCGTGCCGGCCCTCTGGAATCCGCGGGAGATCATCGCCTGGTCGAATGGCGGTAGCACGGGCAGGAAGTGGCGGCTGCCTGCCGACTGGCAGGATGTGACGGCGGTCGATCTCTACCGCATCACGCCCGCAGGCTGCACGCCCCGGGAAGCGAAGGTGCCGGTGGCGGATGGCATGCTATCCCTCACGCTCGAGAAGGAGGAGGCAGTGTCGATCGTTCCTGTCGGCAGTCCACCGACCGGCACCATCCACCATCCAGGCGCCGCCGATGCGGCTGTGCCTGAGCGGCCCAACGACGAGTGGCGGCTGCGGCACGGCGAACGGGTGGCGGAGGTGCGGGGCATGGCCAATGGGCCGGAGATCCTCTTCATCGGTGACTCCATCACCGGCGGCTGGCGCGATATCGGCCGGGAGGTGTGGGAGCGGGAATTTGTTCCCCGGGGGGCCGCATCGATCGGTATCGCCGGCAGCCAGACACAACACATTCTCTGGCAGCTCGACCATGGCGCCGTCGATGGCCTCGAGCCCCGCTTGGTGGTCCTGATGATCGGCGTCAACAACGTCGTCGCCTCTCCTTCCCATTCGGCCGCCGACATCGCCCGTGGCATCGAGACCATCGTGGCCCGGCTTCGGGAGAAACTCCCGGCGGCTGACGTGCTCGTGCTCGGCACCTTCCCCAAGGATCGCCTGCCAGACAGCCCAGATCGGCAGAAGATCGTCGAGGTCAACAGGCTGATCGCTCCGCTGGCCGACGGCGAACGGGTGCGGTTTGCCAACCCGGGCCTGCGGTTGCTCACTGCCGACGGCACGCTGCCAGCAGAGATTTCACCCGATGGCGTGCACCTGAGCCCTGCGGGATACCAGCTCTGGGCCGATGCGATGAAAGACCTCGTCGCCGCCGCCGATCGAAGGGTGCCGGACCGGTTTCAGCTCCGGCCCCTGCCCGGCCACTCCGGCTGTGCGTTCACGATGTACGGCGTGCCGGGTGAATTGCCGCAGTTGGAACAGCTCGTTGCTGTCATGCAGAAAGAGCATCTCGGCAATGGCTTTGATCCGGGCCCCGGCCCCGCCCCCCATGCCACGCCGCTGTTCGACGCCCTGGCCGCCACGGGCTGGCCGGTGGTGAGCACCTGCTGCGCCGACATGCAGATCGACGGTGGCCGCTGCGTGCTTGGGGCCGCCGACGCTGCCGCCTGGGAAGCGATGGATCGTGCCGGGAGGTTCACCGCGGTGCAGCTTGGGGAGTGGGGCTACTACTTCCACCGACTGTCACACAACGAGAAATGGTGGCGGGATGTCTATGGCGCAGAGTTCGACGCCTTCAAGCATCTGATGAAGCCCGCTGGGCTCAACGGCTACGACCGGCGGCCGACCAGCAAGCGGGAGTGCTACGAAGCGGTGGAACGCTATTTCAAAAACCGCTGCCGCGACCTGCTCGACCGGGTGATCAGCGTCAACGGTCATTCCCCCTACGAGGCTTACTCGGGCGAGTGGGGGGCCCGCTGCATCGGGCTTGAGCTGGGAGAGAACATCGCCTTCACGCAGTCAAAGCTGGCGTTCGCCCGCGGGGCATCGCGACAGTGGCAGAAGCCGTGGTCGGTGCAGGTGAGCCCCTGGTTTGCCGGGGCCTGCACCACCAGCGGCCCACTGCGGAGCGAAGGGGGCATGGCCCGGGGCCTCGACGCCGGCCACTCGCTGAGCTTCTACGAGCGGCTCTGGCTGCACTCCTGGTTTGCCGGTGCCGCGATGGTCACTCCCGAAAATAGCATCAGCATCTTCTTCGAGCAGTCGACGGCGCCGTGGACACTGACTTCCCACGGCCGGAAGGCAGCGGAGGTGTTTGAGTTCATGCAACGGCATGAGCGGGGCGTGCCCTTCACGCCGGTGGCGATCGTGCTCGATCACCTGGCCGGCTACAACGGCTACATGGACAAGCCATGGGGCATCCTCGAGCCCACCTCCGGCGACCGTCAACTGCGAGACCTCTTCGACACGCAGCTGTTTCCGGGCGCCGACCACATCCATGCCACGCCCGATCGCGACAATCCCGAGGCGTCCTACCTGCGGCCCACGCCCCATGGCGAGATGTTCGATGTGCAGTTGACCGGTGCGTCGGCGGAGATGCTGGCAAGCTACCCAGTGCTGCTGCTAGCCGGTGACATCGAGTTTGACGATGCCACGGTTGCCAAGCTCCGGCATGCCCTGCAGCAGGGGAGCACGTTGCTCCTGTCGCAGGCCCACCGGGAGGCTCTCGGCGCGAACTTCAAGACACTGGCCGCGAAGCCAGGAGAAGGCCGGCTGGAGGTTCTGGAACCCTGGACGAATCCCGCCACGGGCCGGGCCGCGGCGATCTCCGCCGACCGGCTCGAGCAGCTCACCCGCGACCTCTTGCCCGTGGAGATCACGGGGGGTGCGATCCAATACCAGATCAACCGCACGGCCCTCGGCTGGGTGATCGAACTGGTGAACAACGCGGGCGTGGCCAAGAAACCGGACCAGCCGGCGACGGTCGATCCGGCCGCAGTGGCCCACGTGGTCCTGCGTCCCCGGGGGGGCTGGCGTGAGGCCAGACAGTGGCGGACGGACCGCACGTTTCCGCCGGGGGACGCCATGGTCATCGACGTGGGGCCGGGCTCGACCGCATTCGTGGAATGGCGGTGAGCCGGCGCCGGTCGCTGTTCAGCCTCCGCCGGTCACCTTCATCGGCAGCGCCAGCACCTTGTCGCGGGCGGTGATGAAGAGCGTTTTGTGGTCGGCACCACCGAATGTGACATTCGTGGCATTGCCCGGCAACGGAATCTCACCCACGAGAGTGCCATCGGGGGCAAACACAGCGATCATCGGCTTCTTCGGCGTGGTGTAGACATTGCCATGCTCGTCGAATGCCAGACCGTCGCAGCCGTAATCGCAGAACTTCTTCCGTTCGCCCAACTGGCCCGGGCCGAGGATCGGATAGACGAAGGTCTCGTTGCCGACCCGGTCGGAGACATAGAGCAACTTGCCGTCGGGAGACACGAGCACGCCGTTGGGACGCTTGAAGCCCTCCGCCACCCGCTTCACCGTCTTGCGATCGGGCGAAATCCAATAGACCGCCTCGCTCGGCACCTCGATCTCCTCCGGCTTGCGGTCGTAGGCGGGGTCGCTGAACCAGATCGCCCCGGTCGCGTCGATGAAGAGGTCGTTGGGATTGTTGAGTCGCTTGCCTTCAAAGCGTTCGACGAGCGGCGTGATCTCCTTGGTGACGGGATCGATCACCACCATGCGGCGGTGAGGATCCATCTGGCAGCCATAGAGCTTCCCGTCCTGTCCCCAGAACAGTCCGTTGGTTTTGCCCGAGGGGTCGAGCCAGGTTTCCATGGTCTGCTGTGCCAACTCGGTGCCGGCTGGCGGCAGGCCACCAGCGGGAACCTTCCAGACATGGATCTTGGTGGTGCCGAGATCGCTGAAGTAGATGTCCCCCTTGGCATCGGTGGCCGGACCCTCGGTGAACGTGAATCCCTCGGCGAGGATCCGCGGTTCCGGTTTTCCCTCCACGAGGTCGGCCAGCGTGTCGGCCTCCGCGGCCAGCGGGGCGACGAGGAAACCGACTGCCACAGCCAGTACGCAGACAAGGGCAGACCGTGTGGCCAAAAGCTTGAAAGGTTGATGCGAAACAGTCACGGTCAGCACTCCTGAGAGAGAAAGAAGAAGGACACCGTCCCCAACCACCACGATCGGCAAAGTATAGCCGCGCTGCATACACGCCGCACCAGTCGGTCGGGCGCAGATGGCCCGACCGAGGATTCAACCAAACACTTCGACATGCTGTGTTACAGGGCTGGGATGGGCC
>CANETO010000036.1 GCA_947440895.1 Planctomycetaceae bacterium
GCAGCATCGATGCCGCGGCATTCGGCGAGGAACGAAACCAACTGATCAGGCGGCGGTGGCGGCACGTCCGCTCGCTCGCCGGCGGCGTAAAACTCAACTCGGTTGCACGTCGAGAGCAGCACGCCCTCACGCCCCGGAAACCGCTCACGGAACCGGGCGAGTGCCTCGGCCGCCTGCTCGGCGGAGAAGGCCAGCCTCTCCCGCAGCGCCAAGGGCACCGTGCGATGGGTGCCGCCCACGAAGGCCAGCGTCATGGCATGCCCTCCGGAGGGGCTGCAGGCGAGAGGACAGCGGCCGCAGGCTGGACAGGCGGCACACCATGTTGCGTGGTGCCGAAGAGTCCCCACAGAATCGAAGCTGTCAGCACGCCAAAACTCACGACCGACAGCCAGGCGGCGGTCCGCGGGCCATCGGGGCGGCGGCTCGTCACTCGCGCCATCACCGCGGCGGTCACGAGCCATGCCACAAGCCCGGCCATCCTCAGCACGACGGGGTCGTTCCACGGAACAGTCTCGAGGAGACCGCGCTGCCGGTTGACGGCGTTGAGAATGATGCCTGAAAGGAAACCGGCGGCCGCCGTCCAGGCTGCGATCGTCAGGGTCCGCTCGGTGGTATGGGCGAGCCGTTCCAAGCTCGGCAGCCGGAAGCTCCGCAGCGGCGGCTGCTTGCGAGCCAGCCTGCCGGCCTGAATCAGCCACAAGCATCCCGTCAGGCCGCCGATGGCCACGGCCACACTCGCCGCCAAATTGAAGCTGCCGTGGACCGCTCCCCAAATCTGCGTCGCAGGACTCTGCGGAAATGGAGACCGACTGGAGACCTGCGCCGCACCGATGAGCCCCAGCACGACTGGCAGCAGGAACAGCCCGACGGGGGTGCGCGGGTTGGCGATCGTGAGCCAGAGGTAGCCACCCGCCATTACCCAGGCCGCCAACAGGTACCAGTCGAAGGCACTCGACAGCGGGACTGCCGGCTCATGGGTCGCCCGCCAGACCAGAAAAAGCGTGTGGGCCAGCAACCCGGCCGCCGCGAAGGCGATCATGGCCGCCCCGCGCACACCCGATCGGAACAGCAGCCGGGAGGCCTCGCAGACGAGCGCCACGGCGTAACTTGCCGCAAAGCAGACGACGGAAATGCCCGATACGAATTCGATCATGCTGCTCCCTGCGGTGACTCGCAGAGTATTGTAGTCTGCCGATGGTTCCCTGCCCGTTCGACCACCTGTTCGAGCACCCGATGTCCGACGTCAGCCGTTCTCAAGCGGATTCTTCCACCCCATCCCGGCCGGTTGGCCCCACGCCGGTTCCGACCGCCGCGGACAGCCTGTCACGCGCCGAACGCCGTGATCAGGCCCTCCTCATGCGTGCCTGCCGCTGCGAGCCGGTTTCACGCACCCCTGTGTGGCTGATGCGGCAGGCGGGCCGCTACCTGCCGGAATATCGCCGGGTGCGGGAGCAGGTCGATTTCATGGGACTGGTAAAAAACCCTCAGTTGGCTGCGGAGGTGATGATCGCGACGGTCGACCGGCTCGGGGTCGATGCGGCGATCATCTTCAGTGATCTGCTCCCGATCCTCGAGCCGATGGGGATGAACCTGGAGTTCACTGCTGGGGAAGGCCCCGTGATCCACAACCCGCTCCGCGAGCCGGCCGACGTGCTGCGTCTGCGCGAACTGGAAAACCTCGACCCGTTGGCATACGTGATGGACGTCGTGCGTGCCACCCGTGCTGGGCTCGACGACTCCCTGCCGGTGATCGGCTTCGCCGGCGCGCCGTTCACGCTGGCCGGCTATTGCATCGAGGGGGGCACCAGCAAAGCCTGGCTCCACACAAAATCGTTCATGTATCGGCATGAGTCGGCCTGGCACGACCTGATGGACAGGATCGCCCGCGCCGTCAGCCGGTATCTTGTGGCGCAGCTCGATGCTGGTGCGCAGCTGGTACAGCTCTTTGACAGCTGGGTCGGCTGCCTTTCGCCGAACGATTATCGGCGGTACGTGCTGCCCCACAGTCGCACAGCACTCGGCGAGGCGTCCACGCGGGCCCCGGTGATCCACTTCGCCACCGGCAATCCCTCGCTCCTGCCGCTGCTGGCCGAGGCGGGCGGCTCCGTGATCGGCATCGACTGGCGGATCGAACTGGGCGACGCCTGGCGACAAGTCGGCCACGACCGTGCGGTGCAGGGCAACCTCGATCCCGTGGTGTTGCTGTCGGACCGCGAGACGGTCCGACGCCAGACCGAGCATGTGCTGGCGCAGGCCGCCGGACGCCCCGGCCATATCTTCAATCTTGGCCATGGCATCCTCCCCCAGACGCCGGTGGAAAACGTGCTCGAACTGATCGCGACGGTCAAGGGCACGCAGCGGCCATAAGGGCAGCCCCTCGCCAAGCATGGCCCCGGCGGGGTACAACAGCGTGTTGCGCGCAAAAACGGGCCCGTCGCCGGCCGTCGTGCACACTCGCTCCCCCACCGGACCTGCGCTGCATGACGAGCCTCGAAAAACGCCTTTTCAACCTCTTCGAACCTGCTGATATCGCAAAGGCTCGGTTGCTCTCGCTCAAGCGGGTCTGGTGCCCGCGGGTCGGACAGGTGCATGCGAGCATCGCCGACGATGAGGGTGGTGACGACCTGGAGGTGCGACTCGAACTGTCGGCCCGCCGAAAAGGGGGCATGTCGCTGGAAAGCCATTCCACAACCGCCCTGGGCCGCACGGGGAAGCCGTGTGCGCTGTTGGCTGCCGTGCTGCTCGAGGTCGACCGCCGCGGCCTGTTCTCGAATCTGCACGATCACACGCCGATTGCCCTCGACATCGTACCGGCCGACGACTACGAAGACGCTGCCGACGAGGCCACGAGCCACGACGACGCGGTCGAGGATGACGAAGATGGATCCGGCCCGACGATCACGCGTCAATATATTCCTCCAGCCACTGTCTCCGTCACTCCCGTCAGTGGCCGGGCGGGAGCAGGGCGGCTGCCTGCATGGGCGGCCGAACTGGACGAACGCCGGCGACTCGTCGAGCCGGCGGTACGTGATCGCATGGTCACCATCAGCGACAACCGCAAGTCTGCGGGCGCGGTCATCTTCCTTCTCGACCTCGCCGCCTCGGCCGATGCCCGGGCAGCCGTGCTCCTGCCGGGAAGAATGCAGCTCGACGTGGGAGGCAACGCCACGGGCCGGCCTCGGCCGATCGTCATCGGCCCCGGACAGGTTGAGATTGACCAGCTCGACGCCCAGGAGCGGTCGATCCTGGCACAGCTGGTGGGGGCCACCGCCGTCGGTGAAACAGGTAATGCAGAGCCGCTGGAACGGCGGACCATCGGCCGCGTGATCGTCAGCTCGCAGTCGGCAGCCACGCACCTTGCCATGCTCTGCGAGACCGGGCGGCTCGTGCTGCAGCCAGAGCCGCGGCGGAATCCCGATCTGGTCGTGCCACTGGTCTGGGACAATGGCCGGCCCTGGGAATTTGCGCTCGTGCTTGAGCCCGATGACGTCGCCAGCACCCGCGCCGAGACCGTCGCCGACATGGCCGCAGAGGGCAAGCCGCTGCCGCGACCAGGCCGGGCGACGCTTCGCGGCATGCTCGTCCGCGGCAGTGAACGGAAGGATCTGCGGACGCCCCGGGCGATCCTCCGGTCAGGTCTGATCGTGTTCGAAGATCGTCTGGCCCGGCTGACCGTGACCGGAACCGGCGGCTGGATGGATCAGTTCGAACGCCGTGGCCCGATCGAATTCTCGGGCGCGCAGGTCGATGGTCTCATCGACCGACTGGCGCTGCTGGCCGATCTGCCCAGGCTCGAACTGCCGAGTTGGACAGGCTGGCGGATCGAATCGGGCGCTCCGCGACCCAAGCTCGTACTCGACGACTCTCCCACCGTGAGCCTCGATACTGAAGACGAGCCGATGCTTCTCGACGGTGACGACGATGGCCGTCCGGTCCGGCCTGCCCGCCGCCGGTCGACGCCGCGGGTCCAACTGGCTGGCCGGATCTGGTTCGATTATGCCGGGATCCTGATCGCCGCCGACGAACCTGCGGGCGGGGCTACTGATCCCGAGCGGCGGATCCTCGTGCGGCGTGACCGGGCCGCGGAGCGTGAGGCGATTGCCATGCTGCCGCGGTACGGCGGCACGGCACCCCGCCTCGGCGATGCCGACAGCGACCACGACGTCGCCAGCCACCATGTCGAGATCGCCCGAGCCCGACTCGATGCCTCCGTCTCGCAACTGGCCGCAGCCGGCTGGACGGTCGAGGTCTCCGGCCGACGCTACCGTCCGGCCGGGAGCGTGGCATGGAACGTGACAAGTGGCATCGACTGGTTTGAGCTTTCGGCGGCGATCGATTTCGGCGGCATCACGGCAGACCTGCCCGCCTTGCTCGAGGCCCTGGCCAAGGGGAGCCGATCGGTGGAACTCTCGGATGGTTCCCTCGGCATTCTCCCTGACTCACTCGCGGCACAGATCGAACCGATGGCGGTGCTTGCACAGAAGCACGACGGCCGCCTGCGGTATGGCAGGATTCAGATGGCGCTTCTCGATGCGCTTCTGGCGGGCCAACCGCAGTCGCACGTCGACGAGGCGTTCGAACGGATTCGCGAAGAATTGTCCCGCGGCGAACGCCCCGAGGCTGAGGATGAGCCGGAGGGCTTTCAGGGCACGCTGCGGCACTACCAGCGGGAGGGGCTCGGCTGGCTCTCGTTCCTTGAACGCATGGGTCTGGGCGGCTGTCTCGCCGACGACATGGGTCTCGGTAAGACGATCCAGGTGCTGGCGATGTTCGTCCGTCGCCAGGCACTCCTCACCACTGGCGGCATCGCGCATCGGCCATCGCTCGTCATCGTGCCCAAGAGCCTCGTGTTCAACTGGATCGAGGAGGCGCGTAAGTTCGCCCCCTCGCTGCGGGTGCTCAACTACACGGGCAACGCCCGGATCGACGAATCGGCCGCGCTTGTGGACCACGATATCATCCTCACCACCTACGGCACGCTGCGTCGCGACATCGTCAACCACCGCGAGATCGAGTTCGACTACGTCGTGCTCGACGAGGCACAGTCGATCAAGAATGCTGCCAGCCAGGCTGCAAAGGCCTGTCGGCTCCTGCGGGCACGCCATCGCCTGGCCCTCACGGGCACGCCGGTGGAAAACCACATCGGCGAACTCTGGAGCATCTTCGAGTTCCTCAATCCCGGACAGCTGGGCAGTGCCACAAGGCTCAAACGGTTTCTGGCGGGCGGCCGGACCAGTTCCGATGTGGTCGCCCGCGCCGTCCGTCCCTATCTGCTGCGGCGAACCAAGACGCAGGTGCTCTCAGACCTGCCGGAGAAGACGGAACAAACGCTCTTCTGCGAACTGGGCGAGGAGCAGCGAAAATCCTACGACGAACTGCGGGAACACTACCGCCTGGAACTCTCGGGTCGGATCGGCCGCATGGGCATCGGGCGATCGCGGATTGCGGTGCTCGAGGCGCTCCTGCGGCTGCGGCAGACGGCCTGTCACCCCGGCCTTGTCGATCCCGCCCGCCTCGACGACCCGTCGGCCAAGCTCGACACGCTGCTCGAGCAGTTGTCCGAGGTGATCGACGAGGGCCACAAGGTGCTGGTGTTCAGCCAGTTCACGAGCTTCCTGTCGATCGTCCGACGCCGGCTCGACGAGCGTGCCATCACCTACGAATACCTGGATGGCAAGACGACCGACCGCCAGGCGCGTGTCCAACGTTTCCAAGAGGACACCGAGTGCCGGCTCTTCCTGGTGAGCCTGAAGGCGGGCGGACAGGGTCTGAATCTGACCGCGGCCGACTATATCTACATCCTCGACCCCTGGTGGAATCCGGCTGTCGAGGCGCAGGCGGTGGACCGGGCCCATCGGATCGGGCAGACTCGTCGCGTCTTCGCCTACAGGCTGATCGCGCGGGACACCGTCGAGGAGAAAATCGTCGCCTTGCAGGATCGCAAGCGGGAACTGGCCGAATCGATCGTCCGAGCCGACGACACCATGGTGTCGAGCCTGACGGCCGAGGATGTCGAGATGCTGCTGTCCTGACCGCACGCCAGCCAGACCGCCGTTCGGCACGCCTCACAAAACCCTAACGGCGTTCGGCTACGACGGACGCCCACGCGTGGTCTGCCATTTTTGCCAACCAAAACAGGGTACCCCCGATGGCCGGACAACAGATCCTGGTAGTCGATGACGAGGAGGATCTGCTGGAATTGGTGAGCTACAAACTCTCCAAGGACGGCTACCGCGTGCAGTGTGTGGGGACGGGCGAAGAGGCGCTG
Organism: Planctomycetaceae bacterium; assembly: GCA_947440895.1. GTDB lineage: Bacteria > Planctomycetota > Planctomycetia > Pirellulales > UBA1268 > CAMCQY01. The sequence goes on from CANETO010000036.1 coordinate 6,269, forward strand.
AAGGCCGCCCGCAAACAGCCGCCCGACCTGATCGTGCTCGATTGGATGCTGCCCGCGGTCGACGGCCTCGAGGTCTGCCGCCGGCTCAAGAGCGATCCGAAGACCCGCGACATACCGATCATCATGCTGTCGGCCAAAGGACAGGAGGGCGACATGGTGGCGGGACTGGATCGCGGTGCCGACGACTACATTGCCAAGCCGTTCAGTCCGCGGGTGCTGTCGGCCCGCGTCAAGGCACTCTTGCGACGCAAAGATTCGGATACCAAGGCCGAGCAGGAGACGACAATCGACGTCCACGAACTGTCGATTCACCCCGGCAGGCACGAGGTGACGTTGGCGGGCCAGCCGATCGAACTGACCTACACAGAGTTTGCCCTGCTGCAATTCCTGTCCAAGCGGCCCGGATGGGCCTATACGCGGACGCAGATTGTCGACGCGGTGAAGGGGGAGGATTATCCTGTGACAGAACGCTCGGTGGACGTGCAAGTCGCCGGCCTACGGAAGAAACTCGGCGGTTTCGGTTCCTACATCGAAACCGTCCGGGGCGTGGGGTACCGGTTCCGGGCGTGACGTGAGTCGCATTCACGAGTCGATCGTCGCCTGCCACAGTCTCTCCCGTCTATCCCGGTCTTTTTCATGGCCCGCTCGCGGTTTGTCTGGCACGTGTTCGCGGGCTTCTGCGCGCTGGTCGCGGCAGGTGTGCTCGGCTGCTTCTGGTTGTCGAGCGTGCAGTTGGCACGGCTGGCCGATGCCGCGCAATTGCAACGGGTAGCCGACGTGGCCACGGGACTCGCCGCGACCTTTCCCGAGCCTTCCGGACCGCTCGATACCGCCACGTTCACAGACGCCACCCGGAGGATGGTGGGGGGCACGCGGGCACGTATGGATCTCCTCGCTCCCGACGGCACCATGCTCGCCACCTCAGCCGCAGGGGGAGGCATGATGGAGAGGTCTCCCGCCACCGACGCGCTCCTCGAGGAGGCTCGTGCCGGCACAATTGCCAAGACCAGCCGCTACGATGCCGTCGCCGGCAAACGCATCCTCGTGGTGGCCGCTCCGGTGGGTCCGGCCGATCAGCTGGCGGGCATCGTCCGCGTCACGGCCGACACAGTCGAATCAGATGCCGAACTGGCACGATCACAACGGTGGCTGCTGCTCGGCTTCCTGGCCTGGGCGGTCGCGGCCCTGGCCGCGGGGCGAGCAGTCGCCAGCCGGCTTGCGCGGCCGGTGGTGGATCTGTCGCTGGCCGCAGTTCGGCTGGCTGACGGCGATGTCAGTACACCCATTCCCACCGCCGAAGCGGCGGAGCTTTCCCAACTGGCCGAGGCGATCGGGTCGCTGCGTGAACAGCTCGTTGAACGTGGGCTCACCATCGGCAGACAGGGCACCCAGCAGGAGGCGGTGCTCGGCAGCATGATCGAGGGCGTCCTCGCCATCGATGCCCGGCAGCGGGTGGTGGGGATCAACCGGGCCGCGGCGGAACTGCTGGCGGTTGACCCGGCCCGCGCCATTCGCCGCCCCTTGCAGGAGATCGTCCGCAATCCCGACCTGCGCCGGTTCGCCCTGCGGGCAATCGACTGCCGCGAGCCCGTCGAGGATGATCTTCTCCTCCGTGGGACTCGCGACCGCACGATTCGGCTGCGGGGCACGGCACTCAGGGATCTCTCGGGGGAAGGTGGAGCGGTGATCGTCTTGAATGACGTCACCGACGTGCACCGACTTGAGAACGTCCGTCGTGACTTCGTGGCCAACGTATCGCATGAGTTGAAGACGCCAATCGCATCGATCAAGGGCTTCGTGGAAACGCTCCTCGACGGGGCGATCGATGATCCGGTCGACACACGGCGGTTTCTCGGCATCATCGCCAGACAGGCCGACAGGCTGGCGTCGATCATCGAGGATCTGCTGGCACTCTCCCGCATTGAGCAGAGCGAGGGTACGGGCAACCTTCCCCGGGAGTCGGTGCGGATGGCAGACCTGCTTTCAGCCGTGACCGTCGACTGCCTGCCCCGCGCCGAAGATCGTTCCATCCGACTCGATGTCACCTGCGACGAATCGGTCGAGGCGAAGGTCAATGCACCGCTTCTGGAGCAGGCGCTGATCAATCTCGTTGACAACGCCATCAAGTACAGCGATCCGGGTCGGACCATCCGGATAGGGGTCGCCACGGAGGCGGGTACCACCGGCGACGGCGGCACCGTGGTGATCACGGTGCAGGATGAAGGCTGCGGGATCGATGAGGAACATCTGCCGCGGCTGTTCGAACGTTTCTACCGGATCGACAAAGCCCGTAGCCGCAAGCTCGGGGGCACGGGTCTGGGACTGTCCATCGTCAAGCACATCGTGCAGGCGCACGGCGGTACCGTGGCGGTGGCGAGTGAGCCGGGAGTGGGCAGCACGTTCACGATCCGCCTCCCCTGAATACTCAGGCGATGGTGCGGCCACCGTCCACCGGCAGGCAGACACCGGTGACGAAATCGTTTTCCAACAGAAACAAGACGGCGTGGGCCACGTGCTCGGGAGTCCCTTCGCGGTTTACCAACGTGCCGGCGAGCACGGCAGCCCGGGCCTCCGGCTCCATGTCCGGCGGCAACGTCACCGGCCCGGGTAGCACACAGTTGACCCGGACACGTGAATTGCGAGCGGCAAACTCGACGGCAAGGCTCCGCGTCAGGGCGGGGATGGCTCCCTTGCTCGGAAAGTAGGCGGCATAATCTGAATACGGGCGGGCCACCGCCCAGTCGCCGAGCGTGACGATCGCACCGCCCTCAGGCTGCCGCACCATGAACGCGCCCGCCTCCTGTGCCGCCACAAAGGTGCCCACACAGTTGATTTCGAAGTGGGCCCGCAGATCTTCGGCGGTCACTTCTTCCAACTGGCCGGCATGCCAGATCGCGGCGCAGGTGACGAGCGCATCGATCCGGCCGAAGTGGTCGGCGACGCGTTGCACCATGGCTCGCACCGGGCCTTCGTCACGGAGGTTCGCCGTCACGGCCAGGCTGGGGACGCCGGCGGCCTCGAGGTGCGCGGCGAGGTCTCGGGCCTCGTGCAAGGACCCGTGGGCATGAATCGCCACGGCATAGCCACGGGCGGCCAATGCCCGAACGACCGTCGCCCCCACCCTTCGGGCTCCGCCGGTGACGAGTGCCACACGTCCCGTCTGCGCCACCGCCCCGGGGATGAAAACAAGCGGCTCGTGCATGGGTCATCTCCGGGAGACGAGGCGGGGGCTGGGAACGACCGTCAGCCCTGCTTCTGCAGGCTATCGCGAAAGACAACGATCTGCTCCCATGCCTCTTGCGGAGTCTCCGCATAGGTGAAGAGCTTGAGGTGGTCGTCCGAAATCACACCACTGTCGGCCAGGAACTGGAAATTGATCACCTTCGACCAGTAGTCGCGGCCGAAGAGAATGATCGGCACCGGCTGCATGCGGTGTGTCTGCCGCAGAGTGAGCGTCTCGAACATCTCGTCAAGCGTCCCAAAGCCACCGGGAAAGAGCACGACTGCGGCGGCCCGCAGAATGAAGTGAAACTTCCGCAGGGCGAAATACTTGAACTGAAAGCAGAGTTCCGGCGTGATGAAGGGATTGGGCTGCTGCTCGCTCGGGAGCTTGATATTGAGACCAATCGACTTGCAGCCTACGTCGAACGCCCCGCGGTTGGCCGCCTCCATAATGCCCGGCCCGCCGCCGGTGATGATGACGTAATCCCGCTGGTCGTCGCACTGGTTGTCGATCGATACCAGGCGGGCAAACTCGCGGGCGGCGTCGTAGTAGCAGCAGTAGGAGAGCAACTGTTCCGCCCGCTTCAGCTCGCGGGCGAGATGGGGCGGTACTGACGACGCGGGGCCGGCAGCCTTCGCCACCGCCAGGGCGCGGCGAGCCTCTGAGACGCGGCGTTCTGCCGCGCCTCGTTCCACGATCTGCGTGCCGCCGAAGACGATCACCGTCGAGGTGATGCTGTCGGCCTGGAACGCCAGTTCCGGCTTGCCGAGTTCCAGCAGCATCCGCACGCCGCGCATCTCCGACTTGTCCAGCAGATGGCGATCGTCCTGCGCGAGGCTGTAGCTCGGCGAAGAAAGAATCGCCTCCATGTTTTCGGCGACGAGCGCCACGTCATCGCCAAGCGTGGTGTCGGGCAGGATGCTGCACGCCTTGGGCCGGACGGAACGCGTGCCGGCCGCGGCTTCCTCCGCCTTGGTCTTGGTGCTCGGAGCCGCCGCTTCCGGTGGAGTGGGGATCTTGGTGCTCTTCGTGGCCTTGGCCATGGTGGTCTCCCTGCGGGCGGTACGTCTCGTTCCGATTTTCGTTGAACAAACCCCAGAATCCAGACTCGAGAATTCAGAATCCAGACTCGAGACTCCAGACGCTCGTATTCCGCCTCAGGAATCGAGCCGTGCCACGGTGCCGATGGCGGGAATCTCCACCTCCCAGCCGCGGGTTTGCCGGAGAA
>CANETO010000037.1 GCA_947440895.1 Planctomycetaceae bacterium
GCTGATGCGCGGCATGAGCACGCTCGACACGTCATCCGGGCTTGTCAACTAGACCGCGTCCGATTTTGTTGTCGCACCGGCTTCGGGGGCGGCAAAAGTATTTCGTCCGCCGCTCCGACGGCGGATGGGCTCGTCGCGGGGGCCGCGGCGGCCCAACGCTCCTCGAGCTTCCGCCGACCCCCTCGCCTCCGTCCAAGGCGTTGCACCGAGGCTGCGTCAGACGCTCACGCGCCGAGGAACCGGGCGATCCGGTCGAGCCCCTCGTTGAGCTTTTCCTCCGACGCGGCGAACGACATCCGCACATGCCCCTCGGTACCAAACGCGCTGCCGGCGACAAGCGCGACATGCTCCCGCTCCAGGAGCGCCTCGCACCACTGCATGCTCGTCGTAATGCCATCAGTCGCCTTCGCAAGCGCCGGCTGGATGTCGAAAAACGCATAGAACGCGCCGCCGATCTGCGGCAGCCGCACGCCAGGCATGGCCAAGAGCCGGCCGGCCACGAGGTCGCGCCGCTTTTCGAAGGCCCGGCACATCTCGGCCACACACTCCTGCGGTCCGGTCAGCGCCGCCACCGCTGCATGCTGGCTGACGCTGCAGGGGTTGCTCGTCTCCTGGCTCTGGAGGTTGCCGATCGCCTTCGACAGTGGCTCCGGACAGATCGTCCAGCCAATACGCCAGCCGGTCATGGAGTAGGTCTTGCTGACGCCAGCCACCACCACCGTGCGAGATTCGAGCCCGGGACGCAAGGTCGGAAACGACACCGCCTGCCGGCCGTCGAAGACCAACTGGTCGTAGATCTCGTCGGAGACGACCGACAGATCGGCCTCGATGGCGATGTCGGCCAGGGCTCGCAGTTCGTCGGCTGAGTAGACGACGCCCGTCGGGTTGCTCGGCGTGCAGAGCAGGAGCATCCGCGTGGCGGGCGTCAGCGCCGCCCGCAGGGCCTCCGGCCGCAGTTTGAAGTCATCCTCGATCCGCGTGGGGACGAGCACCGGCTTCGCGCCAGCCAGTTTGATCAGCTCCGCGTAGCTCACCCAGTAGGGCGTCGGCACGATCACCTCATCCCCTTCGTTGAGCAATGCCGTGAACACGTTATGAAGCGAGTGCTTGGCACCGTTGGAAACGACCACCTGCGCCGGCGTCACCGCCAGCCCTGTGCGGCGCGTGTAATCAGCGGCCACCGCCTTGCGGAGATCGGGGATGCCGGCAGCGGGCGTGTATTTTGTTTTCCCGGCGCGGATCGCCGTCTCGGCGGCCTGGCAGATATGGAGCGGCGTCGGAAAATCTGGCTCGCCGACCGAGAGGTCGACGACGTTGACGCCAGCGGCGGCCATGCTTGAGGCGCGGGCGGCCATGGCGAGCGTGGCGGAGGGCTCGAGCGCTCGCATGCGCTGGGCCAGATGCAGGCTGCGGGAAGTCTCCATGGTAATGATGCGGCCTTTCGGATGCTCCTCGGTTGCGTGACGCGTCGGTGCGTGCTCAGAATGATACCACTCGTTGGTCGGTTTCCCAGTCGTTCGGCCGCTCCTTTCCGCCAGAAACCTGCCTCCTTACCGTCTCCGTTCATCATCGTTCATCAGAGAAAGCGATTCACATGGCAGGCAGTCGTATTGGTCTGTGGCTCATCGGTGCCAAGGGGGGCGTGGCCACTACCGCGATCACGGGGCTGGCCAACCTGGCCCGTGGTCGGATGGAGCCGGTGGGACTCGTCACTGCCCTCGATCCCTTCACACGACTCGACCTGGTCGACTTTGCCGACATCGTCGTGGGCGGCCACGACATCCGCCCTGGCCGACTGGCCGACGAGGCCCGCCGCATGTGGACTGAAAGCCGTGCGATCCTGCCGGAACTTCTGGACGGCGCCGCCGACTTTTTTGCTGAGACGGAGCGGCGGCTGCGGCCCGGCACGGTCGTGGCGGCGGGGGACAAGATTCGCGAACTGGCCGACGACTCGATCGCCGCCATCGTGGAAACACCCCGGCAGGCGATCGATCGTGTGCGGGCCGACATCGAAGCCTTCGCTACTGCCGAACAGCTCCGCCACGTGGTGGTCGTGAACGTCGCCTCCACCGAGCCGCCGGCGGCGCTGCCGATCCCGCGTTCGTTCTCGGAACTGGAGCCGTTGCTCGATGATCCTCGGGCCTGCCCGCTGCCGGCCAGCAGCCTCTATGCCCTGGCTGCGTTCGAGGCCGGTGCCTCCTACATCAATTTTACGCCGTCCACGGGTGCCACGCCGGAGGCTCTTCAGGAGGTGGCCCGCCAGCGCCGGATCGCCCACACCGGCTGCGACGGCAAAACCGGGGAAACGCTGCTCAAGAGCGTGCTGGCACCGATGTTCGCAGCGCGGCATCTGGAGGTGATGAGCTGGGTCGGCCACAACATCTTCGGCAACATGGATGGCAAGGTCCTCGACGACCCGCGGAACAAACAGGCGAAGGTGCGGAGCAAGGACCACCTCTTGGCTGCCATTCTCGGCTACCCGCCGCAGACCCACGTCTCGATCGAATACATCAAGAGCCTCGGCGACTGGAAGACGGCGTGGGACCACATCCACTTCCGCGGCTTCCTCGGCACGCCGATGACGATGCAGTTCACCTGGCAGGGATGCGACTCGATTCTGGCGGCGCCACTGGTGCTCGACCTTGTGCGACTGATTGATCGGGCCCAGCGGTCCGGTGAATACGGCGCGGTGGAGTGGCTCGCCTGCTTTTTCAAGAGCCCGCTGGGTGTCGATGAACAGGAATTCGCCGCGCAGTTCGCCATGCTCATGGCATGGGCGACGAGTCATGCCTCGGCAGGCGATGGCACCACCGCGCGGCACCACGCGTAAGTGTCCAAACACGATCCGCGAGTGGTGCGTGTTGACCTCGCGTGAAAATTTTCTTGAAAAAACTCACGAACATCTCTTGACAGTTTTCGCTGTCATCCTTCACAACACCGTCAGCACCGCGATGAAGCGATGCCAGTCAACGTGTCACACACGTTGCTTGGCTCGCCTCGACGCGACGCGAAACGTCGGCCGTTCCCTCCCCCAGAGCACCCGGGGGAATGGTCGTGTAACAGTGCGGGTGCTCGTGGCAAGGAGCCATCACAATGGCGAAGAAGAAGAAGAAGGCTGCCAAGAAGGTCGCCACCAAGAAGAAGAAGGGCCACGGCTGAACAGGTGGTTGATCGAGTTCTTTCGGGAACTCTTTCAACCGGGTGAAACAACGTTTCACCAGCCCGTTTCAGTCCCCTTTTCCGCGTTCAGACGAGAAAGGCCGGCCCGGGCCCTTGGGCGCCCGGGCCGGCCTGATTTTTTCGATGTACGATGTCCGCATGCAGCGCACGACATCGGAAAGCACGTCCCCCAGCCGGGAAGCCCCTCCTCACCAGCCGCCGAGGGTAACTCCCGCCCCCGCCGTGCGGGGAACGTTTCTCCTGGCGACCTGCCAGGGTGGGGCCGAGGCGAGCCTCGTCCGTCGGCAAGAGGCAATCCTGCCGGACGTGGTAAAGGCGGCCTGGCGGCGGGGTGTGGTGACGTTCCGGCTGGGCAGCAGCGATCCCCCCGATGATTTTTTCCCGGATCTGGTCTTCGCGCGGGCAGTGATCCGCTCACTCGGTCAGGTCTCTGGGGCATCCGATGCCCAGCGCATCGCGGCGGTACGGGCGCTGGCTGCCGATACCACATGGGACGCCATCCACGTCTGGCACCGCGACCGACGACTGGAGGCGGAGATCGATCCCCAGACGATCCGCGCCGCCCTGCTGGCAGACTATTCCTTACAGGCCACGCAGCCGACGGCTGCCCGCCCCGGCGACCTCGTGCTCGACTGCTTGATCGATACAGCTGACCGTTGGTGGGTGGGCTGGCATCGGGCCGGCACCCCGATGAGTTGCCTGCCGGGTGGCATGCACCCAAAAGCACTCCCTGAAGACAAGGTGTCACGGGCGTGGCTCAAACTCGATGAGGCGATCGCGACGTTCGCCGTGGACATGCGTCCGGGCCAGCGGGCCGTCGAACTCGGCGCCTCGCCCGGTGGCGCCTGCCAGCGGCTGCTCGAAGCCGGGCTCACCGTCGTTGGCATCGATCCAGCACCGGTCGACGAGCGTGTGGCAGCGCACGCCAACTTCGAACAGTGGCAGATGCGGGCCCGCGATGTGAAGGTGAAGAGCTTCCGCGGCTTCGATTGGATCGTCGCCGACATGAACATCGACCCGCGGAGCACGCTCGAGAGTCTCGGCAGGATCGTCACCGCCGCCGGTAATAAGCCCGCCGGCATCATCGCCACGCTCAAGCTGCCCGATTGGTCGCGGGCGGAGGAATTGCCGGGCTGGCTCGATCAATTCCGTGACTGGGGCTTTCTGCCCCGGGCTCGTCAGATCTCCACCGGCGGCCGCGAGGTCTGCGTGGTGGCGTTACGGACTCGGCGGAGGTGATGACCTTCAGTCGCCCCGCCAGATATCGGCCGGGTGGGTGAGGCTGCCGGAGGTCACATGGACGCGACCACCAGGCGTGTCGAGCACCAGCGTGCCATCGGCCGCGATCCCCCGGCAGATGCCCGTCAGCCGCTCGTCTCCGGAAAAGACCGTGACGGGTTGACCGTCCAGGCCGCACCGTGCCCGGTAGCGCGGCACGAACGCCTCTGGATCGTCAGCAGTCGCCGCCAGCAGCCGGAACAGCCGGGGGAGAAACTCCGCGAGCAGTGGTTCCCGCGGCAGCATGCCGCCGGTGAGATCGGGGAGTGTGACCATGGTGTTGTCGAGCGGCGGCGGCACATCCCGACAGGAGCCGGTGGTGTTCACGCCGACGCCGAAGATCGCCTGGCCGCGGGGCGTCGTCTCGACCAGGATGCCGGCGAGCTTCCGACCGTTGACCTCGACGTCGTTGGGCCAGCGCAAGAGCGGCTCGACCGTTGGGACGAGTAACGCCACCGACTCGACCAGCGCCACCCCACACGCCAGCGACCAGACTGCCGGGGCCGCGGCCTGCGGTGTGGCCGACGCATCGACGACCACACTCACCGCAAGACTGCCGGGAGCCTGCCACCAACGGGCCCCCCGCTGGCCGCGGCCGAGCGACTGGCGGTCGGCGACCACCGCTGCCGGGAGCGGACAGCCCGGCAGCGACGCCAACTCCCGGGCCCGTTCCATCGTCGAGCCGAGCGTGGCGTGGTGCTCAAACGTGGCCAGCCCCGCGCGGCTGGTCAGGATGGTGGCGTCGATCGGATCTGGCTGGGGCAGCGTTGATGGTTCGGAGTCAGACACGCCAATAGAAAACGCTGTTTCGGCAGTTCGGGCAAGCACGGTGCTCTGGCGGGGCTCAAGAACGTCCCGCTGGCCGCGCGGCCTTGACCCTCCTGCGCCGGGCGCGGTACCCCCCACTCCAGTTGGCCGCACTGCCGTGCGGCATTGTCCCCTTGTCCGGCGGCTCCCACCCGCCCGGAGTGGCGTAGGCTGTGCGCTCGAAGCTCCATATCTTGCTGACGCTGCTGGTGACGGGCACGTGTGTGGCGTGCTGGTGTCGTCCCGCCGCTGCACAGACCGTCGCCCTGCCGCCGCCCGCCGCCTCCTCGCTCGATCGCATCGCGCAGGCTTCCCCCTACGGCACGCCCCTGCCACCACCCCCAGCCTGGGATCCCTACGCGCCACAGGCGGGTCAGGTGTTTCCCTCGCCGGCCGCAGCCGCCCCCACCCCGTCAACCTGGGCCCCTTCGGCGATCGGCGGACAGCCAGGCTATCCCGGCTACTCGACCGCCGCTCCGTCGCTGACTCCGACGCAGGGGCCGCCGAACATGAGCGGCTCGCTCTTTCCGCCCGGCTATCCCGCGCAGAACTCCACGTTTCAGGAAACGATGCGGCTCTATCAGGGAGCCCGCGGCAGCTGGGCCTATCTCTTTGGGAACGGGCAGGGCACGAGTGTCGGCGTGAATGAGCTCGACACCACGGCCACGTTCGCCATACCGTTCTTCCACAACTCACAGGCCAATCTCAACCACGCGCCTCTCTTGATCACGCCCGGCTTCGGTCTGCAGCTCTGGGACGGCCCACAGACGACCCCATCGATGACCGCCGATCTGCCGGGGAGCACCTACGACGTGTTCATCGACACGGCGTGGAATCCGCGGTTCACGCCCCTCTTCGGCGCCGAACTGGGTGTGCGTGTTGGCATCTACACCAACTGGGACGTCTTCGTCTGGGAGAGCTGGCGACTGATGGGACGGGCCGTCGGCACACTCCAGCTCACGCCTACTGTTCAGGCCAAGGCAGGCATCGTCTACCTCGACCGCAACCTCGTGAAGATGCTCCCAGTGCTCGGCTTCACGTGGACGCCCGACGCCGACACCCGCTACGACATTCTCTTCCCGACACCGCGGGTCACGCGGCGGCTGACGACCATGGGGAGCCGCAACGTCTGGGGCTATATCGCCGGCGAGTACGGTGGCGGCGCGTGGACCTTCCGCCGTTCGACCTACAACCCCAACGGCGACAGCATTTCCCCCTTCGACTACAACGACATCCGCGTCACGCTCGGCACGGAATTCGTGCCGGTCGCGGGACACGGCCTCACCGGCAACATGGAGGTCGGCTACGTCTTCGCGCGGCAGCTCTTCTACGTCGACGGCCCGCCGCAGGGGCAATACCAGGATCTGGACGACACGTTGATGCTCCGCGTCGGCCTCGCCTACTGACTTTACGAAAAACACGACGTTGGGTCGCCTCGACGGGCGGATGCCCGTCCTTAGTCAGTCGCTTCGCCGCCTCCGGCGGCTGGCGTGGAGCGTCGCATCCATGCGACGCAGTTGATACGTAATGCACAACCTGAACCAAACGAGAACCTCACCTTCGGGTCCACGACGGGCGGATGCCCGTCCTCTGTAAGTCTCTTGGCGAGCCGCCGCTCGCTGGTGCTAGGCGTCGCATCCGTGCGACGCAGTCGACTCGGACGACGGAACGGATCGACGAATGAATACCTCTCCTCCGTGTCCTCGTGGCGGCAGGTTTCCAACGTGCCGAATCCGCGGCCCGAGCCCACGGATCCGGATGTGGTCCTGGTGCTGGCTTCTGTTCGTCGCCACGGCGGTGACCCGAGCCGACGACGCCACCGAGAGCGTCGTTGCGCCTCTGCCGCCGGTGGAGCAAGCGGTGGAACTGGAAGAGGAGCAGCCTGAGTCCACTCTCTTCGATCGCATCCGGCTGGCGGCGCTCGGCGACCCGCAGGATCTCACCGAGCCGCTCATGCCCGACGACCTCGCCCCGCCGGGCCAGCCCCGGCAGGAATTCGAGCCGCCGGCGGGCCGCAAGTTGCCGCCGGGCGCCAAGCCCGGAATGCTGCAGCAGGCGCTCTATCAAGTCACGGAACTGCCGAAGCTCGACGCCGGCGGTCTCGGTCTGACAACGCTCGAGAGTACGATCACGCTGGGCATGCCCTGCCCGACGATCGAGTCACCGCTCTTGGTCACCCCCGGCTTCGTCGGCACGCTCACCGATGCGAGCCCGAGTGTCGACATGCCGGGCGAACTCTTCGAGGGCTACATCCAGGCGCGCTGGCTGAAGAAGGTGGGCGACCGGCTGGGGGTCGATCTGGCCGTCGCGCCCGGCTGGTACAGCGACTTCAAGAACGACTCGTCGCAGGCGCTCCGCGTCACCGGCCACGGCTTCGGGGCCTGGGAGGCCAATGAAAACCTGCGGGTCGTGGCCGGCGTGATCTACCTCGACCGCTACGACATCAGCCTGCTGCCGGCCGGCGGCCTGCTCTGGACACCTTCCGACGACAAGCGGTTCGAACTGATCTTCCCGCGGCCGCGGCTCGCCTGGCGGATCGCGGAACGGCCCCGGGCGAGCCACTGGCTCTATCTGGCCGCGGAGTTTGGCGGCAACCAGTGGGCCACGCAGTCGACCACGGGCCCGACGCAGGGCCAGGATCAGATCATGGTGATCCGCGACTACCGGCTCCTGGCCGGCTGGGAGCGAAGGCCGGCCAATCTCGGTCTGTCGTGGAAATTCGAGGGGGGCTGGGTGACGGGCCGTTCGGTCGAATACTACGAGTCCAACCAGCCTTGGTTCTATCCCAGCGACACGTTCCTGGTCCGCGCAGGCGTCTGGTATTAGGGCCAAAAGAACGAGACCGCAGGCGCGGCAGCGGCTTTCGAGTCCCGGGCCGAATGCCGTGCTGTATGCTGTGGCCAGGAGAGATCACTATGACCGACACGCCGCTCGAACTCTCCGCCACGGAAGTCCGCCGGATCCTGCAGGAATCGCATCCGGGCGAGTGCCTGCTGCTCGACTGCAGAACTCCTGAGGAATATGCGACAGCACGCATCGCCGGCGCGATGCTCGTGCCGATGCAGGAACTGCCCGAACGGCTCGGCGAGATCGAGGCCTGGCGGGCCCGACACATCTTCGTCCACTGCCACCACGGCGTGCGGAGCCTGCGGGTCACACACTGGCTCCGCGAACGCGGCTTTCCCGCCGTCACCAGCATGCAGGGCGGCATCGACGCCTGGAGCACCGACGTCGACCCGAATGTGCCGAAATACTAACTCTGCACGGGCGGCCCGCGGCGACCACGCCTCATGACCATCTCCAACCACGTCCGCACGGCCTTCACCATCTGTTTCTGGGCCTATGCACTCATCCTCATGATCGCCACGCATGCGCCCGCTCGCGATGTGCAGTTCCTGGTGAGGGCCGCCGACTACGGCCTGCTCGATGCCGATAAACTTCTTCACATGGCGGCCTACAGCGTGCTGGGCCTGCTCGCGGCACTCGCCTACGGAGGCCTCTGGCGGACCACGTCCACCGCTGCGATCGTGCTCTTCGCCCTGCTCGCCGTCTGGGGCATCGTGGACGAGATGACGCAGCCATTGTTCGGCCGCTTGGCCGATACCAACGACTGGGTCTACGACATGCTCGGCAGCGCGATCGGCCTGGCAGCCGGTCTCTTCGCATCCAGCCGGCTTACAGCGCGTCTTCGGTCCGCAGGGTGACCTCGATCAGCCGTTCCAGGGCCTGAGCCGGTGATTCGTGCGGGAAGTTGCTGAGCACCACTTCCTTGGCGTAGAGCTTGCCGATGTACCGCCGATGCTTGCCGACCGAGGACTTGCTTGAGAGGAAATCGCGATGCGCTGAGTTGATGATGATCTCGTTGGCTCGTGATTCATACCGCGACCGCCACGGCTGGCCGTGCTCCGGCTCCAGGCGATACGACGGCAGCCCTCTGCCCCCCGGATCGTTGCCATCACCCGACTCGTCATCCAGAAATTTTACCGTCACCCGATCCGAGATGCGGTGATCCACCACATCGCTGTCCGCCACAGCAGACGCTCCAGAGACGGCACCCCAGGCATCGCGTGATGCTCCGGTCTGCCCCGCGACGGCTTCCGAGGCAACCACTTGAACCGTCACCGCGCCGACCCCCTCCGCCGTCACCCGACAGGTCGCCGCATCGGGCTGACTCTCGAGCCTGCCATTCCCGTCGACCACCCGCCACACAAACTCCACGCCAGTTGGAATCACCATGCCCAGGGCATCGCGGGCAACCGCCGTGAGCTGGCACACGCCCCCAGGATGCCGACGCGGTTGCCGCGGCGTGATCCGCACGGCCTCAAGCGGGCCCGGATCAAGCGGCAGGAGCGGCTGGGTAGGAGCCGAAGGGGCTTCACCGGCAGTGCGGATGGTGTCGTCCGGCTCGCCTGGCAGCGGCTCGCCACGGACGCCGCCGCGGTGTTCCAGTCCTGACGTGGCTTTCGGAATGTCGAAAAAGATGTACTCCGCCGACGGCAGATCGGAGAGCGCCGTCACGAACGCCTTGTGCACCTGCTTGAGAATCTGCCGACTGGCCTGGTCGGTCTCCGCCTGTTCTCGCTCCGCAAGCGCCGCGAGAATCTCCGGTTCGAGCGCCGTGGCAGCCACGACGAACGCATCGAAGGCCGCATCGGCCACGATCCCAGAACGGGTGCCTGGGGCGAGCGTGAGCGGCTCGAAATCGAGCAGGCCCTCGAGCCGTCCGTCGTTCCAGGGAGCGTGCTGGAAGGGGAGCAATTCCCCGATATCCCGGAGCACCCGCGTGCCATCCTTGCAGAGGCTGATTCCAGCGTCGGGCTGGCTCGACTCACAGCGGAGATAGAGTTCGATCTGCACATCACCCATCGGGGTTTTACACCGACGCGGGAGCTCCAGCCGATCGCCATCAAACTCCCGGGGCGTCACCAGTTGCTCGCTCCGGGAGACGCGGTCGACCACCTCGATCTTCACGCCGGTCGTGCGGATCCGATCGCGGAGTTCGGCGGAAAGATAGCGGGCCACCTTCTCCCCTGTGACGAGCTTCTTGGTGGACTCGAGCAAGGGACCCACGATCACTCGCGTGCCGCCGGTCGGCAACTGGCCGCGGACCGGACGGATCGTGTAGGTGCGTCCGCCCCGCGTCAGCTCCAGTTCGTGGAGCACGCCCGTCGGTCCGCCGGCGATCATCTTGAGACCGGTGCCGAGGCTCCAGAAGCTGAGTAGGCCGATGCCAAATTCGCCGTGCACTCCCGCCCGTTGCTTGGCATCGAGATGCCGCTTCATCGAGTCGCACAGATGGGTCGCGATCCGCAGGAAGTCGGGGTTGCCCGCGTCGTCGGGGGCCACACCCCGGCCATTGTCGACAATCTCGAGATAGACGTCGCCCTTCTGGCGGCGGCGCAGGA
>CANETO010000038.1 GCA_947440895.1 Planctomycetaceae bacterium
TCTGCCGAAAAATGCACACGTTCGTCATTCCTGGCGAGCGGATGTTCACGATCCTCTCCAGCGGCAGTCTCTCGTTGACGCAGTCGGTGATGACGCGACTGGAGCAGGAATTTCGTGCCGGCGACGGGCTGGCGAGTGCCGCCAACTTCTATGAAGCCGCCCGCTGCGTTGGCGGTCAGGTTCGGGCGGTCGGCGCGCTCGACCGGGAATACATGGAGCGGGACAGCATCAATTTCTCGGTCAATCTGCTCGTCGGGGGGCAGATTAAAGGGGAATTGCCGCAGCTCTATCTGATTTACGCGCAAGGCAACCCGCTCCGCTGCACGCGACTCTCCCCTTTCCTTCAGATCGGCGAGAGCAAGTATGGCCGGCCGATCCTTGACCGGGGTATCCGGTTTGGCGAGACGACGCTCGATCAGGCGGTGACGTATGCGATCATCTCGCTGGATTCGACGATGCGGTCGAACGTGGCAGTTGGACCGCCCATCGACCTGCTTGTCTACGCCAACGACGACCTGTCTATGAAACGATACCGCCGGCTCGAAGCCGGTGACCCGGAACTGGGAGAAATCCGTTCCAGCTGGGAGCAGGCGCTGCGGCACGCGATCACCACGGTGCCGCAGATCGATTTCTCGGTCGGCCGGCCACAGGAGCAGTTGGGGGTCGCGTTCACGCGAAACGCCGGGACTCCTTAGACACATGCCAGTGCCGAACGACTCATGTCGGCTGCGGTTTTGTTGGTGCCGCTCCCAGGCCGGCGCGGAGGCGACGGGCGTTGGCGTCGAGTTCGCGGAGGCGGGCGGTGCAGAGTTCGAGGAGTGCGTGTTCATCGAGCCTGGCGACCTCGGCGGCCGGAATCACGCGGCCAAATTCCATGCGGATCCGGCCTGGTTGAGGCAAGAGCCGAGTGCGCGGCCAGCATTCGTAGGCGCCGACGATCGCCACCGGGACGATCGGCACAGCAGCCTTCTTCGCCAGGAGTGTGAAGCCTCCCTTGATCTCGCCCAGCTGCCCGTTGCCGGTCCGCGTGCCCTCGGGAAAGATGGTCACGGCGTATCCGGCCCGCAGCCTGCCGATGATGGCTTTCATCGACTTCACCATCGAGGCATTGCGATCGATTGGCACGGCGTCGAGCGAGGTGATCACCGCGGCGAAGGGCTTGAATCGGTAGAGCGAACTGCGGGCCAGAGTGGACAGCCGGCGATCGACCGCCAGTCCGAGCAGGAGTGGATCGAGATGGCTCTGGTGGCTCGACAGCAGGAGCAGGCCTCCCTGCCGCGGGAGTGGTTCTGCAAATCGAACGCGGAAGCCGAGCACCGATACGGCGACCGTGCGGCAGAACACCCACAGTGCGTCGTAGAGCCAGCGGCCCATGCCTCGCTGCCCGCCGCTCGCGGAGGCGCTGGACGGCCCCTCGTGTCCACCATCCGCGGTGGTATCGCGGCCATCGGTCATGCCAGCCCCCGCAGTCGTCGACACACCTCGACCATGTCGGCCAGCCGCTGCACCACCTCGTCCGCCGAGAGTCCGTCGGTCTCCAGCATCACCGCGTCATCGGCCTGCTTCATCGCGCCGACGGGCCGCGAGGAGTCGGCATCGTCGCGACGCGACTGTGATTCAAGCACCGCGGCAAGCGTCGGGGACTGACCGCGCCCGACCTCCTCCTGATACCGTCGCCGCGCCCGCTCTTCGGGCGAGGCGGTCAGAAACACCTTCAATTCCGCCTGCGGGAAGACGACCGATCCCTGATCGCGGCCCTCGGTCACGATGTCGAGGCCCGCTGCGATCTTCCGCTGGATGCGTTTCATCGCGTCGCGGACCGGCGGGGCGTCGGCCACGGGCCGTGTGGCCGCCGTGATCCGTTCCGTGCGGATGTCGGCGGAGACGTCGCGGCCGTCGACGTTGACGCGGCCATCGCGGAATTCAATCCGGATCTCCTCGGCAAGCACCGCAATCCGCGACGCATCATCGAGCGGGATGCCTCGCTCCAGAGCCGTCAGGGCAACCGCGCGGTACATCGCCCCGGTGTCCATGTAGCACCAGCCCAGTCTGGCGGCCAAAGCGCGGGCGGCCGAACTCTTGCCGGCACCGGCCGGCCCGTCGAGGGTGATGATCATGTGCCAAATTCCACTTCGAGATGGAGCCATTGATACTGTCTGAGATACACGACGATCCCGCGGCCGTCGATTGTGACGCCGTCGCCGGTCGATCCGGCGGCGGAGAGCCGCTGACCGCCTGGACCGCAGGCCGAAGCCCGGACCACATCGGCGGCCCATTCCAGCCGCACCTCCCCGGAGCGCCCCGCCGATTCGAGCAGGCCGATCCGGGCCGTCGTCAGCCGCCCCCCTTCGTGCTGTACTACACCTCCGGTGAGCCGGACGTTTGCGGGCACTCCGGGCTGAAGTGCTGCGATTTGGATCGCCGACGGTGGGAGATCGGCCAGCACTGCCGCCGCCAGATCCCAGGGCCGTTCGAGGCCGATTCCCACGGCCAACCGCCATGCGGGCTGGCCGTTGGATGTCGTCGCCGGGTGGTGGGGCAGGATCGAGTCGAGCATGTGGGGGCTGGTGCGGGCGTGCCAAGGGAGACCGCCTGTGAGGATAGCCACGCGTTCTCCCGGTGCATTCGTACTGCCGAGTTCGATGAACCAGGGTGCCGTGAAGCGTCCCCGTTCGCTGGCAACCGACTGCGTGTGCAGGCTGCGGCGGACGTCGATATCTTCGTTTTCGTGCCATGCGAAGCGGCAGGCCGCATGATGCTCGAAGAGCGGTCCCTGCGGCGCGTTCGCGAGGCGAAGGTCGACGTCGATCAGCGCCAGCGGCAGCCCGGCAACCAGTTCGATCCGCTGGGTAAACGAACCGTCCTGCCGGTTCTTCCCGGAGAGCAGGCGACCCCGACTGACGATCGCCTCGCCCCTGCCTGCGGCGGCAGGCACACGTTCGATCGAGTCAGCCTGCATCCCGGAATACACGGCCCGTTCGGCCGCATCCTCCCAGGGCTGGCCCGGCGGAGGTGCCGGCCGGGTGGTACGGACCGCCAGTCGCTGTGACAGTCGATTGCTCCGGTCGACGGGCCGCCGCACCGAAAGCAGTCCGCCGGTCTGTGGGTGGACCGCGACTCGCAGCAGTTCATGCTCGAGCACAAACTCGTCGTGCCGCCGGCCCGCGGCGAACAGATCACCAAAGCCCCACGCGGAACGGCGAGCACGGTCGCGGGTGCCCGCCGCCTGGGAAACCGCTGGCAGGGCTTGCTGCGGCAGTGCCTCACTCAGCGACTCCCGCGCAGTCATCAGCCGGCGGGCCTCATCGCGGGCGGTAGCGATACGTGCTTCGACAGGATCGTTGCCGACGGTGGCCGTGTTCTGACCTGTCGGAAGCCCCACCGGAAACCGATCGGGCTCGAAGGAGGCGACCGTGCCCGCTCCTGCGGTGCGCCTGAAAAACTCCGGAGGCGTCACAAACGTGCCCAGCACGGTGCTGACGCCGCCGATCTGTCGGAGCGTGTCGAACCAGGGGCTGGCGGTGCCGGCGTAGTGGGCCCATTGAATAACGGCCGTGTGATCGTGATCCATGGCGTCGCCGATCCGGTCGGGCAGGCTGAGGACCGCCTGCGCGCAGCGGGCGTCGAGCGGAGGCCTCGCGACGCCGTCGATGCACCCGCCGCCGGTGCCCTCCCAGCGGATGCGGCTTCCCGCCGGATCCGGCAACGGTGTCCCGTCGAACAGGGGCCAGATGACACCGGTGAAGCCCAGTCCGGAAAGCACCTGCGGCAGGATGGCCGATACTCCACCGGTCTGCTGGGCATAGGTGATCGGGACTGCGCCGACGAAATCGCGCCAGACCGCCAGGCCCCGTTCGAATGAACCGGCAATCTCTTCCGGGGTGCACAGGTCAAGGGCCTGAGAGTCGTAGCGGCCACCGGCAGGGGCGAGCGTACCGGCTGCGCAGCGTTCCCGAATTCGGGCGAGTGCGTTGGGATTGCGGGCGGCGAGTTGCTCGACCACGCGGCCGGTGGCGACCACCGCCGCCGGCACCGGCGATCGCAGTTCATGGTCCAGACCTTCGCCGAGCGTCGACTCCGCCAGCAGAACGAGGTCGAGGAGCCAGACATCCACCGGATAGTAGTGCGCCCGCGTGGCCTCCAAGAAGCCGTAGCATTCCCGCAGTGCGATCCGGGCGGTTTCGGTGTCGTCGTCGATCGCACTCCGGGCCGCTCGGATCGCGGCGTCGGCAAAGCCGGTCTCCATCAGGCCGTTCGATGACCGCATTCTCTGTGCCAACAGTTCCGCCAAAAGCGTGGCGAGACCGAGGGCATGAAACTCCTCCGCCATCTGCCCGCCGGGAAGGGGCGTCGCGGTCGGCTCCCCGTCCGCAATCGCTGCCGCCGCAGCGAAGACGATCGCCTGCTGGCCAGTGACACCACGCACAAAGCATGAGCCGGGCGTGCAGACGGTGTCGGCCTGCGCCGCGAAACGGTCATCCCACGGGGTGGGCACGATCCCCAGGGTGGCGTCGGCGGTGGGTGGCAGATCGACGCTCGCCCAACGGGGCACTGCGGCTGCCGTGGCGATCAGCCAGGGGTGCCAGGCCGACGTCCATGCCGAGAGCAACGCATCAGACTCCGCCTCATCCAGCCAGGTGGGGAAATCGTGGAGAGAGTGGCAGGGGAGAAAAACGGTGATGCGGTCAGGTGTCATGCGAAAGAGTTTAGCGACCAGAGAGATACGACAGCAGACACCCGTCGCCGGAGCTGGAGGCCCGGTTGACCGGTCCCGGGCTGAAGCCCGCCATTTCGGGGAGGACTGGATGTCCGCGATGGCCGCGGCCGGCGTCGATACGGAGGGTCGCGGCCGGGGTGGATACGCCCCGTTTGACACTCTGCGCACATCGCTCATAAAGTGTTGGTAGAGAAGCGTTTTGTGCCCTTCCAAATCCTGGCATGCGCTCCTCGGATCTTTTGGAAACGGCCATGGCTCGCGTGTCTTATGTGTGGGGAATCGACATCGGCAAATGCGCCCTGAAGGCGTTGCGCTGCCGCGCGACCACCGACCCCCGGAAACTCGAGGCTGTCGCGTGCGAATACATCGAATACCCGAAGATTCTCACCCAGCCTGAGGCCGATCCCGTTGAACTGGTTCAGGCGGCCCTCGAGCAACTTATCAGCCGCCATGATCTGAAGGGCGACGCGGTGGCTGTCTCAGTGCCGGGCAATCTTGGACTCTCGAAGTTCATCAAGCTGCCACCGATCGAGTCCAAGAAGATTCCCGACATCGTCAAATACGAGGCCCGACAGCAGATTCCCTTTCCGCTGGAGCAAGTGGTCTGGCGGTGGCAGCGTCTCGCCGGTGGTATGGAGGAGAGCGGATTCGTCCTCGATGCCGAAGTGGCCCTCTTCGCCATGAAACGGGAGCAGGTGTTCAAGGCGCTGGCGCCTCTGACGCAGGCGGGCATCAATGTCGACGTGCTCCAACTGGCCCCCATCGCGTTGGCCAACATGGCGATGTTCGATCAATTACCCGATCCCGCCACCCTCGATCCAGATGAGCCGGCTCCATCCGTCGCGCTGGTGTCGGTCGGGGTGGATTCCACGGACCTGGTGGTCACCAATGGCCGCCGAATCTGGCAACGGAGTATTCCTGCGGGTGGGAGCAACTTCACAAAGTCGCTTGTACAGGGGATGAAACTGACGTTTTCGCAGGCCGAAAACCTCAAACGCAATGCCGTCAAGGCGGAAGACCCGAAAGCCGTCTTCAAAATTATGAAGCCGGTGTTCAACGAGTTTGCCTCCGAACTGCAACGATCGCTGAACTATTTCACCGGCACCGATCGGACGGCGACGATCACCAAAGTGTTGCTGATGGGGAATGCCACCAAGCTCCGTGGTCTGACTGACTTCGTCGGGCAACAACTCCAACTCGATGTGCAGCGGCTCGACACGTTTAAAGGGCTCGAGGGCGCGGCCGTGCTCGCCAACCCCGCGTTCCGGGAGCACCAACTCGCCTTTGGCACTGCCTATGGACTTGCCCTGCAGGCAGCCAACGTGTCGGCGATTGGCACGAACCTCCTACCGGATGAGATTGTCCGCGATCGCATCATCAATGCGAAGAAGCCCTGGGCCGTGGCGGCCATGGTCGGGCTGCTGGCGGCTGCGATGCTCAATTTCTTTGGGATGTTCGCGGCATGGACGGCGTACGCCCCCGACCTCTACGCAGATGCATTTGGGAAGGCCGACGCCGTCAAGCAAAAGTCGTCGGCGGCCACGGCGGCCATCGGGATGGTGCGTGAACAGCAGGTGGCGGCACTCGCCCAGCAACAGTGGCTGGCGAGGGTGCAGAATCAGCGATTCGAAACGCTCGACATGCTGCGGGCCGTGCAGACACTGCTGCCTCGCGACAGTGCCGACGCGATTCCGGAGAACCCCGCCGATCGGCAGGAACTCCTCATCGATCGTATGGACTGCCAGTATTTTCCCGACCTATCCGCATGGTTTGCGAGTCTGAAACAGCAGTGGGCGGAAACCCACGTGGTCGAGGACGCCGAGTCCGACGAAGAGGAACCGGCTCCGCCAGCCGCCGTTGAGCCGGCGGCTGAGGGTGAGCCAGCAGCAGCCAGCCCTGACGCGACGGCCGCCGTGGCAGGACAAGAGCCCGCGGCCAGCAGCCCTGCCGGTGCCGGCTGGGTCGTCGAACTGCAGGGACATCATTTTCACAACGAAGACCGCCACAAGCCCCTGGAGGGGGCGCAGTATGTCCGCTCCACGCTCATTAAAAACCTCCTGGGCAAAGGGGACAAGGTGATCGTTTCGGCTGGACCGTTGGCAGGCCAGGAGGTGAGTGTCTCGGACCTCGGCATCGGCTTTCCTGTCATCGTTCAGTCATCGTCCATCAAGCCGGTGAGGATTCCGCTGGCGGCCATCGGTGGCGGAACGATGAGCGGCAGAATTCCACGCCCCTCCCTGCCGATGGCTCAGCAGACAGGCGACGAACCGTCGGAGTCAGACCCGGCCCAGGATTTGGTACTGCGACGCTACGATTTCGTGGTGCAATTCTGCTGGCAACCGCGGCCTGCCGGAGAAGCACCGCCACCCGCCCCTGCTGCCGCCGCTGCTCCCCCAGCAGGTATCCCCGGGGAATAACCGACCCTGCAGCGTGTCTCGAGCCTTCAGCACACCGTCTCGCTAGGAATCATCACTACCATGGCCAAGATTTCCCTTCCGGACCAGATACGTCCGTGGTTGGCGATCTTCCTCAAGTATTCCTTCTGGCTGTTGGCGGCCCTCGTGCCGCTGATCCTGCTGCCGGTGGTGTTCATCGCCCGTGGTGGGATGAAGACTCACATCGACTCCGTGCGACAGCAGATCGACTCGCGAGTCTCGGCGTTACAGAGCGTCCGCAGCATCGCTGAACATCCCAACGATTCGTGGTCCAAGGGCATCGAAGCCACGACCAACCAGGTCAGCAGAGAAACCTTGAAGGAATGGCAGAGCTTCTGGGACAGCCAGAAGGCCTTTCGAATCTGGCCCGAAGAGTCGCTGGGGGCCGACTTCGTCAAAAAGGTGGAGTCACTGAAGCCGGATGGAAAGCTCTCTCCGATGTTTCGTGAGCGCTACAAAGACAAGGTGAGGACGCTGGTGCGCGGGTTGCCCACCCGGATGGGTGTCGAGCCCAAGATGGGGGAACCGTCCGATGACCCTCAAGCAAGGGTAGCTCCACGCCGGCAGCCGGTCCGGCAGCCGATGATGCGTCCCGGCATGGAAGGCGATGAGGGTGCTGTCGAATCGTCGCCCTACATGATGGAGTGGAGTCCGGAAAATCAGCAGCGAATCTATACGTCTTTCAATTGGGAAAAGGATGCTCCGCCCTCGCCGACGAGGATTCTGCTCGCCCAGGAAGAACTCTGGGTGTACGGAATGTTCTGCGACCTTCTGGCCGGCATGAACAAAACGGCCGCCGGCCCACACAGCGCCGCGATTGCCAGGGTCGATGAACTCTCCGTGGGCTATCCGGCTGCAGAGGATGATCCGGGGGGCGGCTCCGGGAAGCGTCTTGTCCGTGTGGGGTCAGCACCGCAACCGGCGGCAATGGATGATGATTCGGGCGGATCACCGGCCGCAGCCGGGGTGGCCGCCTTGGTCAGGCCGCCGAATGCCCGGTTCGGTGGCGGTGGAGCCGTCATGGCCTCGAGTGCACCGACGTCGTCGTACGACGATGAGGGGTCGCAAGCGGCCGTGGTGCCGGCGGATCCCGACGAGACGTTGCGGAACTGGATCTATGTCGACTTCGCGGGCAGGCCATTGACTGGTGCTGAACTTGCTGCGGCCGTCGATAGCCAGATGGTGCACCTGATGCCGTTCGTGCTGCGGCTCGTCATTGATCAGAGGCAGATCGACCCGTTGCTCGTCAGCCTGTCGACTTCGGCTATCCCGATCGACGTTCGCCAGATACGGATCAACGCCACTGGCGGCCCTGCTGGCGGCGATGGTGTTGCTACGGGCTCGACCGGCTCAGGCCGTATGTACGACGTGACGCTCGAACTCCGCGGGACGGTCGGGCTCGCCACGCCACCCTCGGAGAAGGCCGTCGGACTGGAGCCTGGCGATGCTGGCGACGCAAACGCCGCAGCACCCAAGGCTGCGGCAGCGTCTCCAGTCGCCCCGAGGAGGGTCACATCATGAAGATGCCAAAGCTCGCCCTCAATAAGGCTGCCCTGCAGAACTTCTTGTTACGGCATGGCGAAAAAATCATTGCCGCTGTGGTCGGCTTGGTGGCCTGCAGTTTGGTCTGGGGTGGTATTGGATCCATCCGTACCCTGCGGCCCTCTGCCAAGCAGGAACCGCAGGCGATCCTCGCCGATGCGGCCGCAGCGTCTGAACACATCGAGTCGGTGAAAAATCCGCCCGCCGAAGGACTGCCCCCCAAGAACGGGCTGGCGGATACCGTGGCAAAGTGGCGGGAAACAAAAGTGGTTTCCGAGCCGCCGCATGCGTTGTTCAGCAGGCCGCTCTTTGGCGAAATGGCGAGGCGGACCAGTCCGGACATCCTGCCCATCGAAGACCTGCGGGCCATTTCTGGCGCTGCAGTGTTGGCGGTCAAGGTTGCTCCAGGCGCGCGGCTGGCTCCTCAGGTGCGGTCTCCCGATCTGGATGACGGCACTACGGCAAAGCCGCCCAGGCCGGGGGCAAGAGGCGGTCGTCGTCCGCTCCCACAACCCGAGCAGCAGGATCCGGAGACGACGCCATTTCAGCCGGAACAACTCGGACCGCAGGGAAAGGTGGTGCCGTACGTGCTCGTGACTGGGCTGATCCCGCTTCTGAAACAGCAACAGGAATATCATCAACGGTTCGATTCCGCGAGCTTTCGTGACGCGAACATCGACACGCCAAAGTGGGGCAGCTACACCATTGAACGGTCTGAGGTGCAGCCCGGCGCCGCCGAGACCTGGACCGCCATCGACATCAAAGCCGCGGCTCGTCGGTATGGCACCGAGTGGATGGGGTTTCAGTCGGAGCCAGCGTTGTCCCTGCTTGTGCTTCCGTCGATGCAGGAGAGTCGTGATCCGGCATCGACCCCGATCCCGTTTTCGAGCCCCGTGCCGCAGCTGGCCGACGGCTCGTGGGGGTTCAAGTCGCTGCACCCATGGTTCGTTGACTATCTAGAACGTGATGCGGCGGAGAAAAAATCCCAGGCCCTGGCCGATCAGGTGCGGACCGAAACGACCACCAACATCTTTGGGGGAGTGAACGACAGCGCCCTCGATGGTGGGAGCAGGCCGCCGGGGTTTGGTGTGCCCGGGATGCCGGCCGATCCGGATGCCGAGATGGGGAGCGGCATCGCAGGACAGGTGTTGGTCGGGCCGGAATACCGGTTGTTTCGATTCATCGACCTCGATGTAAAGCCGGGGCACACCTATCGCTACCGGGTGAAGGTCCTCTGCTGGAATCCGAACCTCAATGTTCCCAGCCGCCATCTTGCCGATGCGTCGCTGGCAACCAAGCCCGTTCTTGAATCACGGGAGAGCGCGGCCACGTCCCCGGTGACGGTGTCCGACGGAGCCCGTCTGCTCGTGCGACCGCTCGCCAAACAGGACCTGAAGAAGATGAAGCCCGGCATGGTGGGCGTGCAGATCCTCGGCGAAAAACCGAACGCTGGCCTGCTCGCATTGCGTGTGCTGATTATGGAGCCGGGCGGCCTCGCCAATGTCGAGCCGCAACAGAACAGGCGCGGCGAATCGCGTTCGCTGGGTGAAGCGATTGCGACTGACCGCCTCCTGCTCGATATCCGTGGTCGGCAAGAGGATCGCACCGAGACGAGAGTCGGCAAATCAACGCCGCCACCAGAGCCGCTCGAGATGATTTTCCTCCGTCCGGACGGCGGCTTTGACGTCGCCACGTCGGCCGATTCGCAACTGGAGATCGAGCGGTATCGTTCCACACTGCCCTCCGAGCA
>CANETO010000039.1 GCA_947440895.1 Planctomycetaceae bacterium
GCGGTCGGTGGCGACGACCTCGCCAAGCGAATCAAGGAGGGGTGGACCGATTTCGATGTCTGCATCGCCGCCCCGGACATGATGGGGCTCGTGGGGCCTTTGGGAAAGGTGTTGGGGCCGCGAGGCCTGATGCCCAGTCCGCGTGCCGGCACCGTGACCGCGGACATCAGCAAGACGGTCGGCGAGTACAAAGCCGGCAAGGTTGAGTTTCGGAACGACCCGACCGGTATCGTGCATGCCGTTGTCGGGAGGGCGAGCTTCGATCCGTCCCAGTTGGTCGCCAACGTCCGGGCGTTTGTCGACCACATTCAGTCCCTTCAACCTTCCAGCGTCCGCGGCCAGTTTGTGCGAAGCGTGTCTATTTCCGCGACGATGACCCCCGGCATTATGGTCGCCGGCTAGTCCATTGAGGTGCGGGTCGCCAGATCACTCCCCGCCCCGCCCTTCTCCCAATCGATTCGTTAACCCCTTGGTAAGAGCGACGCAGTCATGAGCAAGATCGTCAAAGACATGTTGGTGGATGACCTGAAGAAGCGGCTCGGAAGCGTGGCCGACGTGGTCGTCGTCAGTCTGGGCAGACTGAATGCCCAAAAGACATCGCAGTTGAGGAGCACGCTGCGGAAGAAAAAAATCCAGTTGCAGATGGTGAAAAACAGCCTCGCTCGCCGAGCAACCCTCGACACCGCCGTCGGTCCAGCGTTTACCCAGACAGAGGGAATGCTGGCGATTGCCTGGGGTGGCGAAGATGTCGTTGATCTCGCCAAGGAACTCGACCGCCTGACGTCCGTCAAGGATTTCGAGGGCCTGGAGTGCCGAGGCGGCGCGCTTGACGGGGCTCGCCTTGATGCGGGCGACATCAAGCGGGTGGCCAAGTGGCCGACGCGGTCCGAGCAACTGTCTATTCTTTCCGGCCAGATTTCTGGTCTGGCGTCCACGCTTTCCGGCCAGATTGTGGCCATGGGCGGTACGCTTGCGGGTCAGATTTCGTCCAGGATCGAGGAGCTGGAAAAAGGCTCGGACAGTGAGGTTCCTGCGGCGTAAGCGATTTCCGCCGCAAATAGTGCGGTGGTCTTCGCGCGATCAAAGTTCATGGTATGACATTGGGTTCCCCCGCGGTTGTCCACGGGTAGAACCCCGCACACCAACCAATTCACATCACACCTGACTGGTCGTGCCAATCGACCGTCAATTTTTCGAAGGGAAAGGATCTCGAGCGATGGCAACGGCTGAAGCAACGCGTGAATTCACCAAGGAAACCCAGGATCTCGGCGACAAGATCGTCGGCTTGACCCTCAAGGCCGCGAAGGAACTGTCGGACTACCTCGACGAGGTTCATGGCATCAAGCCCGCCGCCGGTGGCGCTGTGATGATGGCCGCTCCCGGTGCAGGTGGAGCGGGCGGAGCCGCCGAGGCTGCCGCTGAGAAGACCGAGTTTGACGTCGTTCTCGACGCCTTCGGTGACAACAAGATCGGCGTGATCAAGGTTGTGCGGGCTGCCACTGGCCTGGGTCTCAAAGAGGCCAAGGATCTTGTGGAAAGCGCCCCCGCGAAGGTCAAGGAAGGCATTTCCAAGGCTGATGCCGAGAAACTCAAGAAGGAACTTGAGGATTCGGGCGCCAAGGTTTCCATCAAGTAGAAACCGCTCATATATGCCGCTGGCAGGCGGAGGCTTTGTCTTCCGCCTGCCATTTGGTATAGTATTTGCTGACCTCGTGTTTGCTGTTTCTACCTCTGCGCCCCTCTAGTCTTCTCTGTTCTGTCGGCACCGTGCATTCGCTGGCCGCTGCGCGACGACCCATGTCAGGGCTGTTCCTGCCCTTCGTGACGTCGTTGGGCTGGTGTTCATCGGGCCGATCCTGAAGCCCTGTCAGCCTTCCACGTCGCTCAAGAAGCCCCGTCCAGGAGCCTTTCTTCTATGGCCACTCGCGCCGTCCGCCGTCTCCAGCCCACCGAGGTTCGTCACTTCGGCAGTCGCCGCGCCAGTCATGCAATTCCCGACCTCACCGAGATTCAGACTCGGTTCTACGACGCCTTCCTGCAATACGACGTCGCACCGAGCAAGCGGAAGGATCATGGTATCGAGGGTGTGCTCCGAGAGATCTTTCCGATCGAGAGCTACGACAAGACGGTCAAGATCGAATATCTCCGTTACGAGTTGGGGAAGCCTCGCTACGACCCAGACGAATGCCGGCAACTGCGGCTGACGTATGGCAGGCCGCTGCGGGTTCTGCTCAGGCTGACGCGCGAACAGCCCATCGAAGAGGAGGTCTACCTCGGTGACATCCCGATCATGCTCGGTGGTGGTGAGTTCATCATCAACGGTGCAGAGCGAGTGGTCGTGAGCCAGTTGCACCGTTCCCCTGGTATCGACTTCGTCGCCGACACCGAGTCGAGTGATCGCAAGACATACAACTGCCGCATTATTCCGGAGCGCGGCAGCTGGATCGAACTCAATGTTTCGAAGAAGGACACGCTGCAGGTGCGGATCGATCAGAGCGGCAAGTTTTCCGCACTGACGCTCTTGCGGGCCATGGACCCGAAGTTCAGTCGCGACTCTGAGATTCTCAAGCTGTTCTACAAGACGAGCGTGGAGAAGGTGCTCGGTGCCCGTAGTGTGCCCAAGCTCGAGGGTCGGATCGCCGTTGACGACATCGTCTATCCAAAGGGCAGCGAGCGGGCAGGTGAGATCATCGTCGATGCCGGCGTCAAAATCTCCCATGACATGGCTGAGTTGATCTGCACTTCAGGGCTCAAGGCGGTCGAGGTGTTGCAGGAGCAGAAGGTGCCACTGCTCATGAACAGCCTCAAGGAAGACTCCGACGAGTCGAAGAAGCGTACGGCCGTCGCCCCCAGCCACGAAGACGCGCTGGTGCGGATTTATCAGCGGCTCAGGCCTGGCAATCCCGCCGCGCTCGACAAGGCCAGAACGCTGTTTGATGAGAAGTTCAAGGATACGAACCGGTATCGGCTCGGCCGTGTCGGACGCTTTCGCATCAACCGGAAGCTCGGACTCTCCGTGCCCGAAACCGAGATGACACTGCGGCCCGACGATCTGATCGCGGCGATCAGGTACATGCTGCAGTTGAGCGAGGGCGAGGGCGAGGTTGAGGTCGACGACATTGACCACCTTGGAAACAGGCGTCTTCGTACAATCGATGAGCTTGCCAGCGACGAACTCCGCAAGGGGTTCTTGAAGCTACGTCGCACGGTACAGGAGCGAATGAGTCTCAAGGACGTGGCCGAGATGTCGCCGCGGACGCTCATCAATCCCAAGAGCATCTCCGCGGCCATCGAATATTTCTTCGGTCGTGGCGAGCTGTCGCAGGTCGTCGACCAGACGAATCCGCTCTCGATGTTGACGCACGAGCGACGGCTCTCGGCGCTTGGCCCTGGCGGTCTGAACCGCAAGCGGGCAGGCTTTGAGGTCCGCGACGTTCACATTTCCCACTACGGACGCATCTGCCCGATTGAAACGCCCGAAGGCACGAACATCGGTCTTATTTCAAGCCTCGCGATCTATTCCGGCGTCGATTCCTACGGATTTCTCGTCACACCGTATCGGAAGGTGTCGAAGTGCAAGCTCACAGACGACGTCGTCTGGTTGCGGGCGGACGAAGAGCATGAGGCGCATCTGGCTTCCGCTGACGCCACGGTGGTGAACGGCAAACTGGAAGGCGACACGATCATCGCCCGCTATCGGGGCGACTTCGTGCTCGTGCAGGCCGATTCGGTCGAATACATCGACGTGGCGCCGAGTCAGATGGTGGGTGTTTCGGCGGGTCTCATTCCGTTCCTTGAGCACGACGACGCCAATCGTGCGTTGATGGGTTCCAATATGCAGCGTCAGGCAGTGCCGCTGCTTGTGACGGAGCCGCCAATCGTGGGCACCGGCATGGAGCGGGACGTGGCGGTCAACTCTGGCCTGATTGTTCGGGCCGCGAAGAAGGGCACCGTGACCTACGTTGACGCCGAGTCGATCGAAGTGGCGCCAGCCTCCGGTTCCGGATCCGTGGATACCTACAAGCTGCGGAAGTACGTCGGGCTCAACGAGCGGACCTGTCAGAATCAGAAGCCGATCGTGCAGCTCGGCCAGAAGGTCGACAAGGGCGAGGTGCTCGCCGACGGTGCCGCGACGTACAAGGGCGAATTGGCTCTTGGCCGCAATGTTCTCGTGGGCTTCATGGCATGGGATGGCTTCAATTTCGAGGACGCCATCATCATCAGTGAAGAACTGGTCGAGGATGATGTCTACACCTCGATTCATATCGAGGAGTACGACATCGAGATCCGCGACACGAAGCTGGGGCGAGAGGAGTTCACTCGCGACATTCCCAACGTCGGCGAGCGGGCTTTGCACAACCTCGATGAGAGCGGGATCGTGCGGATCGGAACGTATGTGCGACCGGGCGATATTCTCGTCGGCAAGGTTTCGCCCAAGAGCAAGACCGAACTGACGCCTGAGGAAAAGCTCCTGCACGCCATTTTCGGGCGGGCTGGCGAAGACGTGAAGAACGACTCGCTGGAGGTTCCGTCTGGCGTCGAGGGCATCGTGATCGCGGCGGAAAGATTTTCTCGGAGGATGAGCCTCTCTGAAGAAGAACGTCGCGAGTTCGAGAAGCAGCTCAAGGAAGCGGAAAACATCGGCAACGCACAGGTCGCCGAAGTGTTTGCGGCGATGGTCACGGAAATCGAGAAGGTGCTGCAGAAGCCCATGACCGCCGCCGACGGCAGTCCGCTGGTGCGCAATCAGGATCACAAGATCGTTGCTGAGCGGGCCGCGGCGTTCAGGCTTGAGGATCTCGACCTACGCTCTCCGCAGCGGAAGGCCGATATCGAGAAGCTCCATAAGACCATGTGGCCAGCTGTGGACGCCGCCATCGACGCCCGCGATCGCCGGCTCAACAGCATGAAGCGGGGCGATGAATTGCGGCCCGGCGTGCTTCAGATGGTGAAGGTGTACGTGGCCGCTCGCCGCGTCATCTCAGTCGGCGACAAGATGGCAGGCCGGCACGGCAACAAGGGTGTCATCGCCAAGATCCTTCCCAAGGAAGACATGCCATTCCTGGCCGATGGAACCCCGGTGCAGATTCTGCTCAATCCGCTCGGCGTGCCGAGCCGCATGAATGTGGGCCAGATTCTCGAGACCCACCTGGGGTGGGCTGGGATGAAGCTTGGCTTTCAGGCGATCACGCCGGTCTTTGACGGCGCCAGCGAGGAAGACATCAACGATCTGCTGGAGAAGGCCGGGCTGCCCCGTCATGGCAAGGCCCAGCTGTATGACGGTCGCACAGGCGAGAAGCTCGAGCAGGAGACGACGGTTGGTTACATCTACATGCTCAAACTGCACCATCTCGTCGACGACAAGGTTCATGCCCGTTCCACAGGACCGTACTCGCTCATCACGCAGCAGCCGCTGGGTGGCAAGGCCCGGTTTGGTGGCCAGCGGTTTGGTGAAATGGAAGTGTGGGCACTCGAGGCGTACGGCGCCGCCTACATTCTCCAGGAACTGCTCACCGTCAAGAGCGACGATGTGGAGGGCCGCACCAAGATCTACGAGAGCATGGTGAAGGGCGAGAACACGCTGGAGGCCGGCACACCAGCCAGCTTCGATGTGCTTACCAATGAGATTCGAGGCCTGGCTCTCAACATGTCGCTGGAGAAGCGACGGGTGTGAGGGACGCCGCCGGGGGAGGGGTGAGGCCTCCTCCGCGGGGCGAGGATACGCCAACGCTCGTCGACCTCACCCCTCCCCCGGCTCCCTCGATGCCGGTTGAGCGGCCGCGGCTGTGAGACAAGTTGATTGATCGACACGACTGACTGATTCCAAGGAGCATCCACGTGAGCATCGGCGAATCCACCTACGATCGCGTCAATGACTATTCCGCTGTGAAGATCAGCCTGGCGCGGCCGCATGACATTCGCAGCTGGTCCTTTGGCGAAGTCAAGAAGCCCGAGACGATCAACTACCGCACCTACCGTCCCGAAAAGGACGGCCTGATGTGCGAGAAGATCTTCGGACCGGAAAAGGACTGGGAGTGCTCCTGCGGCAAATACCGTGGGATGAAGTACAAGGGGATGATCTGCGACCGCTGTGGCGTGAAAGTGACGCACAGCCGCGTGCGCCGGAAGCGTATGGGCCACATCGAATTGGCTGCGCCGGTGGTCCACATCTGGTTCTTCAAGGCGATGCCCAGCCGGCTGGGTGCTCTGCTCGACATGAAGACATCGAGTCTGGAAAAGGTCATTTACTTCCAAGACTACGTGGTGCTCGATCCCAAGGATACTCCGCTCAAGAAGCAGCAGATGCTGACGGAAGAGGAATTCCGTGAAGCACGCGCCACGTATGGCGACGGCGCCTTCGAGGCGGAGATGGGAGCGGAGGCTGTTCGCAAGCTGCTGCTTTCGCTCGATCTGGTGACACTCTCCAAGGATCTCCGTGTCGAACTCGCCACGACCAACAGCAAGCAGAAGAAAAAGGACCTCGTCAACCGGCTGAAGATCGTCGAGGCTATCCGTGACAGCGAAAACAAGCCCGAGTGGATCGTGCTCGACGTGATCCCAGTGATCCCGCCCGATCTCCGTCCGCTCGTGATGCTCGACTCAGGCAACTTCGCCACCAGCGATTTGAACGACCTTTACCGTCGCATCATCAACCGGAACAACCGGCTCAAGAAGCTCGTTGACCTGAATGCCCCCGAAGTGATCATCCGCAATGAAAAGCGGATGCTGCAGCAGTCGGTCGACGCCCTTTTCGACAACAATCGCTGCAAGCGGCCGGTGCTGGCATCCAGCAACCGGCCCCTGAAGAGCCTCACCGACATGATCAAGGGCAAGCAGGGACGGTTCCGTGAGAACCTGCTTGGCAAGCGCGTCGATTATTCGGCGCGGAGCGTGATCGTGGTCGGACCGAATCTCCGACTGCATCAGTGCGGCCTGCCGAAAAAGATCGCTCTCGAACTGTACCAGCCGTTCATCATTCGACGGCTGAAGGAACTCGGTCATGCCGACACGATCAAGAGCGCCAAGAAGATGCTCGAGCGGAAGGACGCCGAGGTGTGGGACATCCTCGAAGAGGTCATTCGCAACCATCCCGTGTTGCTCAATCGCGCCCCCACGCTCCATCGTATGGGCATCCAGGCATTCGAGCCGATGCTCGTCGAGGGAAATGCGATCAAGCTGCATCCGCTGGTCTGCAAGGGCTTCAATGCCGACTTCGACGGCGACCAGATGGCCGTTCATCTGCCGCTATCTATCGAGGCGCAGGTGGAAGCCCACACGCTGATGCTCTCCACCAACAACATCTTCAGCCCGGCGAACGGTGCACCGATCATCAGTCCGTCCCAGGACGTGGTGATGGGTTGCTACTACCTCACGATGTTGCTCCCTGGCCGCAAGGGAGAGGGAATGGTCTTCAAGAACTTCGAGGAAGTGGAACTGGCGCACTCGCTCGGCAAGGTTGACACCCATGCCAAGATCCGTGTCAAGCTCACAGCCGGTCGTTGCTTGAAGACCGACGTCGAGGCGCTCGGCAAGCCCGGCGCCTTGATTGAAACCACCGTAGGCCGTGTTCTGTTCAACTCGATCCTGCCCGAGGGAATGCTCTTTTACAACATCCCGATGCGGTCGAGCGAGCTTGCCCGCGTGATCTCTGACTGCTACCAGGCGCTGGGCCGCCGCAAGACGATTGACCTGCTCGACAACATGAACCGCGTCGGCTTCAGTTGGAGCACGCGGAGCGGACTATCTTTTGCGACCGATGACCTGATCACTCCCGCCAACAAGGGACGGATCATCGGCTCCGCGGAGAAGGACGTCATGAAGATCATGAAGCTCTATCAGCGAGGCGTGATCACGGACGGCGAGCGTTACAACCAGGTGCTCGACGCCTGGACGCATGCACGCGAGCAGATCACCAAGGAAATGATGGACGAACTCGAGCAGGACACCGACGCCCGTGACACGCGGTATGCCGGCTACGTGAACCCGATTTTCCTGATGGCCCACTCCGGCGCCCGAGGCGGCGTGGAGCAGATCCGGCAGCTCGCCGGAATGCGTGGTTTGATGGCCAAGCCGTCGGGCAAAATCATCGAGACTCCGATCAAGGCCAACTTCCGTGAGGGTCTGACGGTACTCGAATATTTCAGCTCGACGCACGGTGCCCGCAAGGGTCTCGCCGACACGGCTCTCAAGACGGCAGACTCGGGGTATCTGACCCGGAAACTCGCTGATGTGGCGCAGAACGTCGTCGTGACGATGCATGATTGCGGCACGACGCAGGGAATCGACAAGACCGTTATCTACCGCGGCGAAAAGGTGGAAGTGAGTCTGGCCGACAGCATCCGTGGCCGCACCAGTAGGGCGAACATCGTGAACCCGATCACGGACGAAGTGGTCGTGCACGAGGACGAACTGATCACGCGGCACATGGCCAGGCAGATCGAGGAACTGGGCCTGGAGAAGATTCAGGTCCGTAGTGCGCTCACCTGCGAAGCCTCGCTGGGCGTCTGTCGGCTCTGCTACGGCATGGACCTTTCGACCGGTTCCATGGTCGAGGAGGGAATGGCGGTCGGGATCATCGCCGCACAGAGCATCGGCGAACCGGGCACCCAGTTGACGATGCGGACATTCCACATTGGTGGAGTCGGTCAGCGCGCGATCGAGGAGAACGAAAGCCGGTCCAAGCGAGCCGGCACCGTGAAGTTCACCCGCCTGCGGACCGTACAAAACGAGCAGGGTGAGCAGATCGTGCTCGCTCGGAATGGTGAAATCGCCGTGATCGATCCGAAGGGCCGCGAACTGGAAAAGTTTGAAATCCCGGCTGGTGCGATCCTCAAGGTGGCGGACAACGAGGAAGTGAAGCCCGGCACGGTTCTCGTGCAGTGGGACCCGCACTCGATCCCGATTCTTTCCGAGGTGGCGGGCAAAGTCCGTTATGAGGATGTCATCGAGGGTGAGACGCTCCGCGTTGAAAAGGACCCCAGCGGTCACTTGCGACGAATGGTGATGGAGCACAAGGGGGTGTACCACCCGCAGGTCGTCCTTGAGGACGAATCGGGCAAGATCCTCGACTTCTACTACCTGCCCGAGAAGGCCTACATCGAAGTCTCGCAGGGCGAGAAGGTGGCGGCTGGTCACGTGCTTGCGAAGACGCCTCGCGAGGCGTCGGGAACCCAGGACATCACAGGCGGTCTGCCGCGGGTCACGGAGATTTTCGAGGCTCGCAAGCCGAAAGACCCGGCCATCATGGCCGAGATTGACGGCAAGGTCGAACTGCTGGGCGAGAAGCGTCGCGGCAAGCGGACAATCGTTGTCAAGAATGAGAGCGGCGTCGAGCGCGAACACCTTGTCACCCACGGCAAGCATCTTCGCGTTCACGCCGGTGACATCGTCAAGGCGGGCGAAGCACTGGTGGACGGGCCGCTGGTACCACACGACATTCTCCGCATCTCGGGAGAAGAAGAGGTGCAGCGGTATTTGGTCCGCGAAATCCAGAATGTCTACCGCAGTCAGCGGGTCGACATCGACGACAAGCACATCGAGATCATCGTGTCGCAGATGCTCAGGAAGGTGAAGATCGAGACCGTCGGGGATACCGACCTTCTTCCCGGGAGCGTGCTGGACAAGTTCGAGTTCAAGCAGGCCAATGACAAGATCGGTAGCGGTCTACGGATCACCGACAAGGGCGACAGTGAGTTTGCGGTTGGAAGTGTTGTGCCCAAGGACGTGCTGGCCCAGGCCAACGCACAGATCGAGGTTTTGGGTGGTACCCCAGCGAAGGGAACGAAGCCGAAGCCTGCCACAGCCAGCACGCAGTTGCTCGGCATCACCAAGGCCAGCGTCCAGAGTTCCAGTTTCATTTCCGCCGCGAGTTTCCAGGAAACAACGAAGGTGCTCACCGAGGCTGCACTTGCAGGCAAGGTGGACAACCTGGTGGGGCTCAAGGAAAATGTCATTCTGGGCCACCTCATTCCAGCAGGCACGGGATTCAACACGTTTCAGTCGGCCGAGGTGCGTGTTCGCCCCGAGGCCCTCGATGCCCTTCGAATCGATCGCGACAACGTGTTGACCAGGCAGTTTCCGCTGTTGGAGGCCGCCCCTGTGGCCGGCGACGTCGGCAGCGAGACAGGTGGCATGCCAGGCAATGGCTCCTCGCCAGACCTGTAGAAATGCTGGGAAACGGCTGGAGCCGGTAAGATAGTGCTTGGGGCGTCCTCGGCACGGCGCCACCTGGCGCAGTCGTCTCGGGTCGTGCCGTATCGCGTGGATCGGACCCGATGACGGCCTCGGACAACTGGATGGCGTGCGTTGGCCGTCATACGCCCGTGGGTCGCGTTGCGGCGAGAATACTGCGGGAACGGTTCGACACCGTCTGGGCCGAACTCCAGGCTGTCTGCTCGATGCCCGACGATGCGGAGCATATCCAC
>CANETO010000040.1 GCA_947440895.1 Planctomycetaceae bacterium
CCCCCGCCGTGTCGCCGGACGTTCGCTACGGACATCCTGTCCTTCGCTCACTCCATGCTGGCTACGCTCCGCCATCCTGGCTGCGCTTGCCAGCAAGGCCGGCTCCACTGGCAGGGGCAACCCCTCGCTCGTCGAGCCGCGGAGACGGAAGTGAAATTGATTCAGACGAAGCATGCGATGAACTCCTCGAAACGGGCTGAATGGTTGGTAGA
The DNA here is from genome assembly GCA_947440895.1 of Planctomycetaceae bacterium. Lineage (GTDB taxonomy): Bacteria > Planctomycetota > Planctomycetia > Pirellulales > UBA1268 > CAMCQY01. The sequence goes on from CANETO010000040.1 coordinate 213, forward strand.
CCGTCAATGACGTCATAGGGCATTCTCAGAATTCGTCGGCGACCACCTCGCCGCCGTTGATGCTGTGGAGGGAACGGTGAAGCGTGGTTTCAGTACCCGCCGATAGCAACTTCACTCGGCCGTCTCCAAAGAGCACGTTGGCACCGCCGACATGAAAGCTCTTTGGCCCGAAGAAGCCCGACCAGTGAACGACATAGTCAGGTATCTTGCTGTTGGGGGTCAGGAATCCGTTGGTGAGGCTGTTGCCAGCCGTTGTCGCCGCCCAGGCCTGTCCCCGGCCGCGCATCGAGGACGAGCCTGCGTGCCGCCAGGATGTCAGCTCCGTCCAGCGGTTGACCAAGTCGTCGGCCTGTTGTGTGGTCGGGTTTGTCATGCCGCTCGTCTTCAAGGTTGTCGAGTTCCACCCGTGGGTCGTGGAGGCATTCGCCGTGTACTGATAGGGCATCGGCGGCGGCGAACCGACGGCGAACGTGACGGAGTCTGCAGTGCCATTGGGAATACTGCGGACAGCCTCACTGGCAATGACCGTCTGCGACGTACCGTCCGTGATCTGTGCAATCCTCACCTTCGAGTTCTCGTAGACGATTCCGTCGGTGGGCTTGCTAAGGTCCCAGTAATACGTGCCTGCTCCATCGGCTCGCGCGCTGCCAAAACTCACCATGTAGTTATTGCCGCCGTAGTCGTAGCCGTTCGACTTGTTCACAGCCGGTGCCGGGTCACTCGCACACAAGAGCATCGAGATGGGGGTCGCAAACGCCGCTGCAAAGGCGGGATTAGGTGTTTGCGACGAGAAATTCCCCGTGAAGGCCTGTTGCTTGAAGTCCAGCCCTGCAGCCAGATTGCCTTCCTCGACATAGGGCAGCAGCCGGGCGTGAAGTGACCAGCCGAGGCCGGTCGTCCCACTGACTCTCACGTCGGTCGGCGGGAAGCAGCTGCGCGCACTCTCGTGATTGAACATCGCCAGTCCGAACTGCCGGAGGTTGTTCTGGCAACTCATCCGCCGGGCCGCCTCCCGTGCCGACTGCACGGCGGGAAGCAGGAGCCCGACGAGCGTGCCGATGATGGCGATCACCACCAGTAGCTCGACGAGCGTGAATGCGTGTCTCTTCTCGTGTCTCTTCTTCGGCATAGGTACGCGGCCCGTGCCCTTGTTCATGTTCATGTTCATGTTCATGGTCATGGTCATGGTCATGGTCATGGTCATGACGGCGATCCTTCTTCTGTGTGCAGATCCGGCAGAGACACCGCGCATGGAATAGCGTGGTGATTACCGATAGAGCTTTTCCCGCCGGCGCGCAGGATGCGACGCTGAAACGGAACACAACGCGGACCGGCAGCCGAAGACACGACCAGGAACTGGCCGCGCAGCTGCGACAGGGATCAGGCCGCGCGGGGCGGCGGAGCCGCCGGAGAGTCACACAGACATTCGCCCGCTTCATCCGCGGGCGCACACACATCCACAACGCTTATCGCCAGAGACAACTCAACCTGAGGCGGCGGCAGCGCCGCCCCGGCAGTAAACCACTCCGCCACGATGCCGCCGCAGGCCAGCATGGCACGGAGCGTGACCGAACGGCCTCGGGGCCGTTCCGGCGATTGGTCTTCGGAGGGAACGCGTTTGGTCGCAGTTGGCACCGTCGCGCAGCACGAGGTTTCAGCCTCGGTCGCGGAGGCCGAACAGCAAGAGGGCATTGTTGTTGCGTTCGTCACGTTCAGCCGATCCTGTTCCGACTGGCTCACGCGGTGTTCGAGCGCCAGGAGCACAGCAGGCTCCACCTGGTGGGCCCTCGCCCAGGCCAGCGTCTCGGCCGGCGTGTTGCAGCAGCACCTGGTGAAGCACTGATCAGCCGTGGCGCAACCACAGGCTTTGTCCATGCAGGGAAAGGGACGGGAGCGGTCCTTGCCAGCGAGCGACTTGGCGGCTGAAGCCGAGGCCGCTGGTGCGACGATCCCGAGCGGCAACGGCAACCCCGAGGCCACGATCGCGTAGCCGATGATCGCCAGCCAGGTCGTGATCCGCCGCAGCGGTGCGTCCGGTTGCATATATCGGAGGATACCCTCTGGATTCAGGAGGGCAAGCAAATTGAGCCGTGGTAACACGATTTTCTTGTGTTGGCGCCCTGGCCCACCCGTGGCAACAAGATTCCATCTTGTTGGAACCCTATCCCCCCGTGGCGACAAGATTCCATCTTGTCGGGACTTGGAACTGGATTCTGCAAGTTGGAAAATTGCAGCCACGGTTGGAAAACACGCAGCCACGACCGGCCATCACAGTTCCTGGAGCACCTGCACCGCGGCCGCCAGTTCGCCGACACCTCCCCGGGGGTCGGCCGGTTCGAGGCCGATCCAGCCCCGGTAGCCCCGTTCCTCGAGCGTGCCGAACACGGCCGCCAGATCGACATGGCCGGTGCCGAGCGCCACCGCCCGGCCGCGGCCCGCGAAGCTGCCGGCCACCGCGTCGGTCGCATGGACGTAGCCGATGTGCCCCGCCAACTTCTCGACGGCCTCCGCCGGATCGTGGCGATGCACCAAGAGCGCCCCGGTCACCAGATCGCAGGTGAGCGATCCCTCCGTCAGACTGGCCATGACCCGCACGAGGTCGTCAGGTCCGGCGCGTCCCGCTTCCGCGCAGAGCGTCGCTCCCACGCGGTGGCTCCACGCACCGAGGTCGGTCAGCACATCGATGAGCAGCCGCCACTGCGGATCGGGCTCCGCCTCTTGATCCGACGGCGACGGCGGCACGTCACCAAGGTGATTGAGGACGACCGCGGCGCCGAGATTGTGGGCGAGTTCAAGCGCCCGCTTCGTGGCGGCGATCCGATTCTCAAGCCGGTCGGCATCGGCGTAGCCGCCACGGGTGCGAAACGCCACCGCCGACACCATGAGCCCCTCGTCGTCGAGCCACTTACGAATCTGCCGCAGGCCCGTCTGCGAGACCTGCTCCGGATCGAGCCCGCCCCGCGCGTCGATCTCCACGCCGCGAACGCCGAGTTCTCTAGCCCGCTTCAGGGCGGTCCGCAGATCGGGGGAGAGAGCGGTGGTGGCGACGGAGAGACGGGATGTGTCCATCGGGATGAAAGATTCCTGAGTACGACGCGGTTCACAAGGGAAGCCGCGACGATTGTAGTGTGGGAACGACCGCGGATCCCTTGCGTGCGCCGCCGGCTGGCAGGGACAATGCAACAGCACGCGTCCACCACCATCCGGCTTATTCCCAGGAGCCTGCCCAGGCATGCCCACTCTCAGAGCGGTGATCGAGGCCTTGGAAACCGTCGCCCCCCTGCGACTGGCCGCTGACTGGGATTCCGTCGGTCTGCTGGTCGGCAGCAGCCGACTCCAGATCGACCGTGTGATGACCTGCCTGTCGCTCACGCCCGAGGTGGCCGCCGAAGCCGTTCGCGAGCGGGCCGAGATGGTGGTCACGCATCATCCGCTTCCGTTCCGGCCGGTCCCGCGAATCACCGCCGACACCACCACCGGCCGCGTGCTCCTCGACCTGATCCACGCCGGGATCGCCGTCTGGAGTTCACACACCGCCTGGGACTCCGCGATCGGCGGCATCAACGACCAACTCGCCGCACTCCTGGGGCTGGATCACGTGACGCCGATCGAGCCCGACTCGCTGCACGCTCTGGCCGGCTTCGGCCGGGCGGGCACGGCACCGGCCGGATGGTCAGTGGCCCAACTGTCTCGGCATATCGCCAGCCGGCTGGGGGCGAAGGGGGTGCACCTCGTGGGCGACAGCAGTCGTGCAGCCGGCCGCGTGGGCATCGTCTGCGGCAGCGGCGGTGATTCACTGGCCGCCGTCAAAGAGGCGGGCTGCACAACCTTCCTGACCGGCGAGGTCAAGCTCCACCAGGCCCTCGAGGCGCAGGCTCTCGATCTGGCGGTGATCGCGGTGGGGCACCATGCCAGCGAACGGTTTTCCATGGAGGTGCTCGCCGCGCAGCTGGCCGAGGCGGAGCCCGGACTCGTCTGCTGGGCCAGCCGCGACGAAAGCGACCCGCTTGAGTGGCTGGCATGAGCCACCACCGGCGCATTGCCCCACGTTTTTCTGGCGCTACACTAGGAGGATTGCCCCTGCGGTCGTTCCCCTGCCGGAAATGGCGGTCTGCATGCCCCGATTCATGACTGCCCTGCCCGTCTACAACGAAGCGGCGCACGTGTCCGCGGTCTTGGACGAGGTGTTGCGGTTCACGCCCGATGTGCTCGTCGTGGATGATGGCTCGACTGACGGGACGTCGTCGCTGCTGGCGGAGCGGGTCGAGCAGCGCGGTGATATTCGACTTGTGCGGCATCCGCGGAACCAGGGCTATGGAGCGGCGCTCGCCACCGCGTTTCGCGAGACACTCGCCGGACCGTGGGACGGACTGGTGACGATCGACTGCGACGGCCAGCACCAGCCGCAACTGATCCCCGCCTTCATCACCGCCGCCACCGCTCCATCCGCTGGCGGAGTCGCCACCGATATTGTCAGCGGCAGCCGGTACCTGCAGCGATCTATCGGTGACAGCGAACCGCCGGCCGCGCGACGGCAGATCAATGCCGAGATCACCGCCGAGATCAATCGCCGCCTGGGTTTCACACTCACCGACGCCTTCTGCGGCTTCAAAGCCTACACCCGCCGCGCACTTGAGCAGTTGCAGATCCATGAGACCGGATATGCAATGCCGCTGGAGGTGTGGGTGCAGGCGGCGGCGGCATCCTTGAGGGTCATCGAACTCCCCGTGCCGCTGGTTTACCTCGATCTTGCGCGGAGTTTTGGCGGCGCACTGGACGATGCGGCGACCCGTCTGGCCTACTATCGCAGCGTGCTTGATCGTGCGGAAGCAGCCGTCGCGGCAGCAGCACCAGGCACTGCCACGTAGTCCATGCATCCATCCTCCGGCCCGTCACCCTCCCGCCGCCGCGTCCCCGCACCGCCGCTGGAATCGGGGGCACGCCTCCTCGACCCGCCGCTGGAGCCGACGGCCGACGCACCGGCCCACTCGATCGAGACGCTGGTCGACAACAACCGCCTGCTCCGCGCGGCCTTTGACACGCGGATCGGCGACTTGAAGCTCTGGGAGTTGGTGGCCGCAACGCGGCGCGAAGTCCTCACCGTCGCCACGGAATACACCGCGAGCTACCGCGACGTCGAGCGGCCTGTCGACGTGGCCGACTGGATCGCCCGACCGATGGTGATGGGCGGACACCAGCCGGAGCTCTTCCACCCCGGTGTGTGGCTGAAGAACTTTGCGATCGACGCCTACGCCCGCCGGCTCGGCGGCACGGCGATCAACCTCGTCGTCGACACCGATCGCTGCACCTCGACGAGCGTCGGAGTGCCGGTGGGCACGCCCCGCGAGGCGCATCTCGAACAGATTCCATTCGATGTGCCTGCGGTCGAGATGGCCTGGGAAGAACGCGGCGTCATCGACGCCGACTGCTTCGCGTCGTTTGGCAGTCGCGTCGATCGCCTCCTCAAGCCGCTGGAGCCCGACGCGATCCTCAGACGCTGGTGGCCGCTGGTGGTGGAGCGGGCTGGCGAATCGCATCGACTCGGTCTGGCGATCGCACAGGCGCGGCACATGCTCGAGGCGAGGATGGGTCTCCAGACCCTCGAACTGCCAGTCAGCGAACTCGTCCGCCTGCCGACGGTGATGGTGTTCATGGGCTGGTTGCTCGCCCACGCCGCACCATTGCACGAGGCCTACAACGCGGCGCTCGCAGCCCACCGTCGCCGATACCGTATTCGCGGCCGTGCCCGTCCGATGCCCGATCTGGCCGTGCGGTTCGACGACACCTCGTCCGCCCCGTGGGTGGAAGTGCCGTGGTGGATCTGGTCGCGGGATGATCCCCGGCGACGACGGGTGTTTGCCAACACGAGCACGCCCGGCATGCTCGTACTCTCCGATATGGAGACGCTGCGGGTGGAACTGCCGATCTCCCCCGACACGAGCCCTTCACAGTGGGTCGATGCCCTCTCCCGCATGGAGGAGCATGCGCTACGGCTTCGGCCGCGGGCGATCCTCACCACGCTCGTGGCCCGCACGATCGTGGCCGACGTCTTCGTCCACGGTGTCGGCGGCGCTGCCTATGATCTGCTCACCGACGACATTGTCCGGCGGCTCACCGGTTGCGACCCGCCCCGCCACGCCGTCGTCACCGGAACGCTGCGACTTCCCATCGACCACCTCTTCCCAGGATTTGCGACTGACGATCCGGCTGCGGAACTGGCAGACCTGCATCGCCACATTCGCGATCTGGAGTTTCATCCGGAGTGCCACCTCATGCCGCATGAGGCGCAGCCCGAAGTGGTCCGCGAACTCGTTCGACAGAAGCAACGCTGGATCGACACGCATCCGACGCCAACCTTGGCGAAGCGGCGGTGCCGCGAGATTCGCGCGGCGAACGATCAGATGGCATTCCATACTCAGGCGCTTCGTAGCCGGATGCTCGCACGTGTAGGTCCGTTGGCGACTGCCATGCGTGGCCGCGCAGTGCTGCGATCGCGGGAATATCCTTGGTGTTTTTTTTCGGAAAACGCGCTCAAATCATTCCTGCTACTGGAAATCGAGTGAACCGCCGCATATCCTGAGAGCAACGGATTGGTGTTCTGACGCCCCAGGGAGAGGAGGCACGATGTCTTATCGCAGCGCGGCCTGTCGTAGTGCATGTGTTCGCCGGGCGGGGTTTGCCGCCCGCCAACGTCCTTCCCGCGGCACGCCCAGGCAGTCCTCCCGCACCAGCGTGCGGTCGACGGCCGTTGCCACGCGTCGCCCCAAGTCAAAATCACTGAAGACTTCCCGCCGGGACGTCGGTGGCACCAGCACGAACCGTCCGCGTGATGCCGCGAGTGCGGTCGCTTTGGACGCCATCAGCGTGCACGCCGTCGAAATCCGCCCCGCGGGCACGGTGGTGAGCCGGCGGCCGTTGACCAAGCGTCCGGCGGTTCTGCACGTGCCGCACCAGCCTGTCTCGCGGCTCAAGCCGCCGGCCTGGATGCTGGAGGAGTGCCATGTCGCCCCCGCTCGGGCGGGGGATCAGGCAGAAATCCTGCAACTCCTCTCCGGACTCCCTTCCCCCCCGTCCAAGGCCGAGTTTCACGCGGCCGTCGACCACCCCGAACACGATTCTGCCAACCGGCTCGTGGCCCGGCTCGCCGGCCGCATCGTCGGCCATGTCGAGATCGTGCCGCGGAGCGTACGGATCGGCGACGGCACGGTGCAGGCAGCAGTGCTCGATCGCGTCGCCGTGCTGCCGGAATGCCGTGGGGCCGGTCACGGCCAGCGGCTGGTGCGTGCCGCCGAGGAGCGGATGCGGCAACTCGGTGCTGCCGTCGCTTTTTCCCGCACTCGGATCGCGCCATCGTTCCATGAACTCGGCTGGAGTGTGCTCGGTCGCGACTGCGCGACACCGGGCCGTCCGACCACGATCCTGTCACGGCTGCTCGAAGGCCCCAAGCGAGAGGGCGAGCCGGTGACGATGCGGCAGTGGCGGCATGTGGAGCTGCCCGCGATCCTGCGAATCTATACCCAGAATGCCGCCCGCTTCGTGGGACCACTCGACCGCAGCGAGGCCTATTCCCGCTGGCTGGTGAGCCGCGGTGCATTTGATTCCATTCTGGTTGCGCTGATTGGCCAAGACCGTTACGACCTGCATGAGACGACGGCCCGCATCGTGGGCTACTGCGTGCAGTCGGGCAATCGCGTCCTGGAACTCTTCGCAGACCCTGAGTTTCCGGGTTTGGAGCGGGAGATTTTGGCCCGCGTCTGTGCCGAGGCGATCGAGAACGATCGGCAGGAGATCGTCTATGAGTCGAACACCGCCGATCCACTTCATCATGCGGTGGCCGGCGGCGAGAGCCTTGTGTCGGCCAACGACCGGATGATCGTCGCGAAGGTCTTCAAGCCGCTCGACGTGCTCACCGCGGCGGCGCCGACGGTGGCGGCCCGCGTGGCAGCCGCGGGGATACGTGAGACGGTCGAGCTCGGACTCGATGCCCCTGGCTTCCGTGGTTCGATCATCGTCGCCGACGGCAAGGCGGCCGTGCATCCGGGGCGATCGGGTCGCAGCTACTTGACGCTCTCCGACGAGGAACTCGCCCGGCTGCTGTTGGGCCAGTCCGACCCGATCGAGGCCGCGGCGGCCGGTCGGCTTCAGGCATCGACCCAGGTGGCTGAGAAACTGGCGATGCAGCTTTTCCCACGGACACCGCTCTGGTGCCCGATGTGGGACGACCTCCCGGCGTAGGCGGCGGGGGCCTTCCCGCTCACGCGCCACTGAAATAAAAGCCCCCGGCGGAAGCCCGCCACTCACGCGCCGCGGGCACCGGCGAGCCATTCGTCGGCCCAGGTACGCACGCCGTCCACGCCCTTGCGGTGGCAGAAATCGCCCAATGTCTCGCTGGCATGCCGCTCTGCCTTGTAGCAGGCGAGCACGGCCGTGATCTCACGGGAGAGTTGCTCGAAAGGCACGACATCCTTGTACTGCGTGTTGAGCCGGTCGCCGAGCAGCCGGCCGCCGAGAAAGAGCGTGTACTTGCCGAGCGTGCGACCGACGATGCCGATGTCGGAGTTGTAGGGCCGGGCGCAGGCGTTGGGGCAGCCGGTCATGCGGACCGTGAAGGCATCGTGCGAGAGGCCGAGTTTTGCCACCTCGGGCTCGAGCGAGTCGATGAGGCCGGGCAGCACCCGCTCGCTCTCGGCCACCGCGAGGCTGCAGGTCGGTAATGCCACGCAGGCCATGCTCCAGCGCCGCAATGTCGAGATCTCTTCGGAGGTCTTCACACCATGCTCGTGCAGAATGTGGGCGATCCGCTCCCGATCGGTGATCGTAAGATCGGTCAACAGCAGGCTCTGGTGGGCCGTGATCCGCACGCCGGGCTTGATGGTGTGGAGAATCTGCCGCACCGCCGACTTCAGCCGGAAGCCATCCCGGTCGACGATCCGGCCGTTCTCGACATTGAGTCCGTAGAAAAACTTTCCGTCGCCCTGCTCGAACCAGCCGATGTGGTCATCGAAGCCATGCACGTCGGCCGGATGGCAGGGGGCCAGCGGCTTGCCGAAGTATTCCTCAACCTTCGCGCGGAAGGCGTCGAGGCCCATGGTGTGGATCGTGTATTTGAGCCGGGCCACCTTCCGGTCGGAACGATTGCCGAAGTCGCGTTGCACCTTCACGATTGCCTCGGCGATCGCCAGCACGTCTTCCGGAGGCACGAAACCGAGTCGCTTGGCGAGCGCCGGAAAGGTCTTGGCGGCGCTTGGCGTCACACCCATGCCGCCGCCGGCGAGGACGTTGTAGCCCAGAATCTTTCCCTGCTCGTGGACGACAAGGAAGCCGAGATCATTGGCATAGATATCGGTGCAGTTGTCCTCGGGCAGCGCGAAGGCGGTCTTGAACTTCCTCGGAAGATACGTGCGGCCATAGATCGGTTCGACCTCGTCTAAGCCAGCGGGTTCCACGTCCTTGTCGCCCGACGTGCCCCCCGCGAGCGTCTTCTCGCCAGTCTCGGGGTCGGTGAGCCAGATCTCGTAGTAGGCCCGCGTGCGGGGAGCGAGATGCTTGGCGAGTTTGTCGAGGGTCGCCTGCATCTCTTCGCGGACAGGATGATTATGCATCGGTGACGGGCAGCACATGATGTTTCGCTCGACGTCGCCGCAGGCGGCGAGCGTCGACATCTGGATGTCATGAACCCGCTGCATGAAGGGCTTGAGGTCGCCCTTCACGACGCCGTGATGCTGGATCGCCTGACGCGTGGTGAGCCGGATCGTGCCATTGCCCACCTCGTCGCCGAGGTCCATCGCCGCGAGCAATTGGTCAGCCGTCAACTTGCCGCCGGGAACGCAGGTGCGGATCATGAACGAGATCTCGCGGACGCTCTTGGCTCCCTCCTTGGCCTTCCGTTGCTCACGGTCGTCCTGCTGGTAGGTGCCATGGTTCTTGAGCAGCTGCACGCTCGCCTTGCCGAATCCTGGGGCGCTGTCAGCCAGTTCCTTGGCGATGTCACCGGCCAGATAGTGGCTGGCGATCTTCGCCAGCTCCACGGCACTGGGCTTGGCGGCTGGGGCGGCTGGCTGCGTCGCTTCGTCTGACATGGGCGTTTCCCGTTCTCTTGGAGAACTCCTGGTACTACTCCCG
>CANETO010000041.1 GCA_947440895.1 Planctomycetaceae bacterium
CGGTCGGCCTACAACCCCGCCACCGGCACCGCCACGAGCAACCCGCGGCAGCAGGTCAACTCGCTCACGGCCTTCATCGACGGCTCACAGTTCTACGGCTCCGATGCGACACGGGCAGCTGCTCTCCGAGAATTCATCGGCGGCCGGCTCCGCACGAGCACTGGCAACCTGCTCCCCTTCAACACCACCGGCCTCGCCAACGACAACGACGCCCATGTTCGTGGCCGATGATCAGTTGTTCCTCGCGGGTGATGTGCGGGCCAACGAGAATCCGGAACTCATCGCCCTGCAGACGCTCTTCCTCCGCGAGCACAACCAGATCGCGACGGAGGCCGCCGCGAAGAATCCGACCTGGACCGACGAGCAGCTCTATCAGCATGCCCGGCGGATGGTGATCTCCGAGATCACCTCCGACACCGCCGTGCAGGCGTCGCTACAGCAGGCCTACGGCAATGTCGACAAGCTCGACCTCTGGGTGGCAGGCCTGGCGGAGAAGCATCTGCCTGGCTCGAGCCTTGGGGAAACGTTCACCAAGATTCTCGTCGACCAGTTCTCGCGGCTCCGTGACGGCGACCGCTACTGGTATCAGAACGCGTTGCCGGCCAAGGCCGTCCGCGACGTGCAGAACAACTCGCTGGTCGACGTCATCCGTCGCAATACGCAGCTGACAAACCTGCAGCCCGACGTCTTCTTCTTCCGGACGTCGATCGGTGGGAATGTCTTCTCCGACGGCAATCGCGACAACGTGCGGCAGGTTCGCGAGGGGGGCGTGGCGGGCTCGACCATCACGCTCGTGACGGCCGCTGGCGCCACGGTGGCCACCACCAGGTCTGACGCCCGGGGCAACTACTCCTTCCGTGGCATCGATCTTGGCAGCTTCCGCGTTGTGGTGACGCCACCGACGGGGTCTGGCCAAGTCGGGGCGGGCGTCTCCAGCCGGTTGGTTTCGATCACCCGCGGCATGGACGTGCGGGATGTCAACGTCAGCCTGCCGCCGAAGGTGGCGACGCCGGTCGCCAAGAAGGTGGCACCGCAGCCGCCGATGCGGTCGCCAATGGCGGCCGCCTTCGCCGGAATCGCCGCCAGCCAGCCGACCGCGTCGTTAGCGACAAAGCCGCGTCGATAAGAGTCCGTTGGAGGCTGGCATCGGGCATGTGGCGATAAATCTGTGAGGGGCTGCCCGTGCCCTGAGAGCCGGCGTTGCTGACAAGCGCAGGCAGGATGCCGAAGCGCAGTCAGCATCGAGTGAGCGAAGGGCACTACCAGTAGCCGGGCTTCGCCCGGCGAACATAAGCCGGAGCCGACGCCGGGACGGCGGCGACGGCGCGAAAGCCGCATGGCCGGAGCGAACGTCCGGCGACGGGGCATGGGCAGCCCCGAAGCGTCATCAACGCAGCGTGGCGCTGGCCTCCTTCTCCTCACGGGGCGAGAAGCATAGACTCTTGTCTATGGACACAGCTCTTTTCAACCGCGCCGAAACCATCCGGGCCCGACTGCTTCAGCTGCGGGACTCTCTTTGACTGGGAGGGACGCAAGGCATCCGCGGCGAAGCTCGAAGACGCGATGGGGCAGGCCGATTTCTGGAACAACACCAGTAAGGCTCAGGCCACCGTCGCTGAGCTGAAAACCCTCAACACGCTGCTCAAGCCGCTCGACGAGTCGCTCGCCGCCGGCGGCGATCTCGAAGCCCTGGAAGAGTTGGCCCGCGAGGACATCACGCTCGAGGGCGAACTTGCCCAGGAGACCGACAGGCTCGAAAAGCTCGTCGACAGTCTGGAACTCGCGTCACTCCTCTCCGGTCCGCACGACTCGAGCGACGCGCTCGTCTCGATCCATGCCCGCGACGGCGGCACCGACGCCAACGACTGGGCCGAGATGATGCTGCGGATGTATTCGGCCTGGGCCGGCAAGCACGACTACACCGTCGAACTGCTCGACCGGCAGGACGATGCCGTGGCCGGCATTCAGAGCGCCACGGTCGCGATCCGGGGGCCGTGGGCCTACGGCTATCTCAAGGGGGAGATGGGTATCCATAGGCTCGTGCGGATCAGCCCGTTCAACTCCGAGGGGAAGCGGCAGACGAGCTTCGCGGCGGTCGACGTCTCCCCCGAGATCGCCGACGACGACACGGAGGTGGAGATCCGCGACGAGGACATCCGCGAGGACGTCTTCCGTGCCAGTGGTGCCGGTGGCCAGCATGTCAACAAGACCTCCAGCGCCATCCGCCTCACCCACTTCCCCACCGGCATCGTGGTGCAGTGCCAGAGTGAGCGGAGCCAGCACAAGAATCGGGCCACGGCCATCAAGATGCTTCGCGCCCGGATCGCCCGCATGCAGGAAGAGAAGCGGGAGGCCGATCAGCTGGCCCGCTACAAGCAGCAGCCCAAGACCGGCTTCGGCTCGCAGATCCGCAACTACTTCCTGCACCCTGACCAGCGGGTCAAGGATCAGCGGACCGGGCACTATGTTGGCAACTTCCAGAGCGTGCTCGACGGCAACCTCGACGGCTTCTTTGACGCCTTCCTGCGGTGGAAGGCCTCCGGATCCGCCCCGCAGGCCGCCGGCGACGATTCCTGATGCTCCCGGCGGCGGCTGGACTGTTTCCCGGGCCGGGATTACGATGAAGCCCTCTAGGCAGGCGGTTTGTAACCGTGTGCGCACGGTTTGCAATAAGGATACCCATGGCGGAAAAAGAACAGGCACTCGAAGTGGAGGGGGTCGTCACGCAGGCCCTCGCCAACACCCGGTTCCGGGTGCAGATCACCGGCGGTCACATCGTCAACGCCCACGTCGCGGGCAAGATGCGAAAGAACTTCATCCGAATTGTGCCGGGCGACAAAGTGAAGGTCGAACTCTCCCCTTACGACCTGACCAAGGGCCGGATCACGTTCCGCGAACGGTAAGATTCGTCCATTCCGGGTGGAGATGATATTCCACTGGAATAAAAGCCGGGGGACTCCGGGAATAAACACCCTCCCGCTTACCATGCCGATCCGGGAAAAGCTCCGCTTCACGCGGGCGCTTCGCCGCCAGCGTCCGGCTCGGACGCCGGAGTGTCGTCGCGATTGGTGAAGAACTGTTTCAGGTCGCCGAAGGTCCGGAGCGGTTCTTTCCCTTCCTTCATCTTCTTCGTCAGCGGCTTGGCGACTTTTTCCGCTTTAGCGACGTACACCCGTGGCCCCTGCTCCCGCTGCGGCGGACGCCCGCGTCCGCCACGCTGACCGCCGCCTGCCGGCCGATCCGTTCGGGGCGAACCACCTGGAGCGCCCGCTGCAGCCTCACCGCCGGCAGCACCGACTCTCGGTGGGCGTGCGGAACGCCCTTCTGGACGATTGGAAGGCCGTCCCTGACCGCGATTACGGGGGCGATCTTCCTCCTGGCCGCCTGCCTGACCTTCCCGTCGTGGCGACCGCTCCTGCTGCCGGGGCGTGCCGGGCGCGATCATGGTCAGCGCCACCCGGCGGCGGCCCTTGTCGATCTCCAGCACCCAGACACGAACCACCTGGCCGACGCTCAGCACATCGTGTGGATCGCGGACATATTGGTTTGAGAGATGGCTGATATGCACCAAACCACTGTCGTGCATGCCGATATCGACGAAGGCGCCAAAGTCGACCACATTGAGCACCGAGCCGAGCAGTTCCATACCGGGCTGCAGGTCCTCGAGCTTCAGCACGCCCTTCTTGAAGAACGGCTTCGGCAGATCCTCGCGAGGGTCGCGGCCCGGCCGTGCCAACTGCTCGACAATGTCGGCCAGCAAGAGCCGGCCAATGCCCAGTTCGGCTGAGACTGTGTCGAGATTGAGGGCTGCCGCCCGCTCCGCGAGCGACTCCGCCTGCTGCCGGCCGGCAATATCCTCCCGCGATCCCCCCAGCCGTTCCAGCACCTTGCCGGCCACCTCATAGCTCTCGGGGTGGATCCAGGTGGAGTCGAGCGGCTCGACGCCGCCGGCAATCTTGAGGAAACCCACCGCCTGTACGAAGGCCGCCTCTCCGAAGCCCGGCACCTCGAGGAGTTGCCGACGGGAGGTGAACGGACCGTTTTTGACCCGCCATTCGTGCAGGTTGCGGGCCGTGGTCTGATTAAGGCCCGACACGTAGCGCAACAGCGCCGGGCTCGCCGTATTCACGTCGACGCCCACGTAGTTCACGCAGCTCTCGACGACCGCATCGAGCGACACGTGCAGGTGTCTGGCCTTGACGTCGTGCTGGTAGAGGCCGACGCCGATGTTGGCGGGCTCGATCTTCACCAACTCTGAGAGCGGATCCTGCAGCCGCCGACCGATCGAGATCGCCCCGCGGACCGAGGCCTCGTGTCCGGGAAGTTCTTCGCGGGCATAGGCACTGGTCGAGTAAACGCTCGCACCAGCCTCGTTGACGATGACATAGGCGACGTCGAGTTCCTGGAGTCGACCGGTCACCAACTCCGACACGAGCGTCTCGGTTTCCCGACCGGCGGTCCCGTTCCCGATCGCCACGACCGTGCAGGCATGGGTGGTCACCATCTCCACGATCTTCTCGGCGGCGGCGGCCCGCTTCTCCGCCTTCCCGATGATGTGGAGCACGGCATGATCGATTGGATTGCCGCATTCGTCGATCGCCACCGCCTTGCAGCCGCTCTTAAACCCGGGGTCGAGCGCCAGCACGCGGCGGCCAGCCACCGGCGGCTGCAGCAGAAGATTCCGGAGGTTTCTCGCAAACACCTCGACGGCGTGCGACTCACAGTATTCGGTGATCTCGCGACGGAACTCACGCTCGAGGCTCGGCAGCACGAGCCGGGCAATCGCGTCGCGAACACAGCCCTTGAGGAACTCGGCATGGGGATGGCCCGCCGGCACCAGCACCTCCTCGGCGGCCGCCTGCATTTCATCGACGGGCCCATCGATCTTCACTTTGAGGAGTTTGGCCCGCTCGCCCCGGTTGATCGCCAGCACGCGGTGCGGCGGCACCCGCTGGACGTGTTCGGCGTAGGCAAAAAAGTCGCGAAAGTGCTTCTCGTCCTTCGACTGGGCCTTGCCGGCGATTTCGACCCGTTGGCTGGTGAGCCGTGACTTCTTGTGCAGGATGCCCCGCAGCCGCTGCCGCACATCGGCGTGTTCGCTGAAATCATCGGCGATGATGTGACCGACCCCGAGCAGCACGTCGGCCACGCTCGTCACCTGGGAATCAGGGTCGAGGAAATCGGCCGCCCGCTTGTCGAGGTCGACCGCAGCCGGATCGGCAGCCAGGATCTCCCGGGCCAACGGCTCGAGGCGACGCTGCCGGGCGATCTCGGCCAGCGAGAGTTTGCGCGGCTTGAAGGGCAGATACAGATCTTCGAGTTGCTTGGGGCTCGTGGCCGCGGCGATCCGGGCCTCCAACTCGGGGGAGAGTTTCCCCTGTCCCTGAATCGTTCTCAGGATGGTCTGCTTGCGGTCGGCCAATTGGCGGGCACGGCCCACGCTGTCGGCGATCAGCCGGATGCCGACCTCGTCGAGTCCGCCGGTCTGGTCGCGACGGTAGCGGGTGATGAAGGGAACGGTGTTCCCTTCGTCGAGCAGGCGCACAACCGCCTCGACCGCCGTTACCGGCAACCCAACTCGCTGGGCGATCGGCCCCAAATCGATGAGCGTCGTGGATCCCATCCAACCGGCAGTTGCGGCTGCATCAATCGCATCCGCTAACCGCACAACTCCGCATTCCCCTCGCCGTCCCGCACGTGCACGCACGGGTGTCTCAACGAGAATTGACAACCGCAGAAATCTAGGGTGTCCACGGGGTTGGTGTCAAACTTTGGGAAACACCCCAAAACCGCCCGGGCTGCCCAGTCCTCCGGCACTGCCGGCGGCTTTCCCTGCCCTTGACGCGGGTTCGAGCGGTTTTCTATTCCCCGCCTACCGGCATTTGAACGGTCCCGGGCACGTGTCCGGGAATGATTTGAACGCCCTTTCCGCCCGACTTTGACTGTAGTGGATGTGGCAATTGTGACGATCTCGACGTTTGAGCGTGGTGCGGCAGCGGAATTGCCTGCCTGCCAAGACGCCATCACGCTGCTGGCCCCGGAGATCTGCACGCCATGACCCGCTCCCACACCCCTGCCCCGACCACGAGCCAAAGCAGCCAGCCCGTGACTGCCAACGCCGCCAGCGGATTCCTGCCCGCAGTGCCTCTGCTGGCGCTCGACCGGCAATATGCCGTGCTCCGCGAAGAGATCCGTGGAGCGCTCGACCGCGTCTGCGATTCCGGCAAATTCGTACTCGGCCCCGATGTGCACGATCTCGAGGCCGAACTCGCGCGGTCGCTCCGCGTGCCGCACGTGATTTCCTGCGCCTCCGGCAGCGATGCGTTGCTGCTGGCGCTCATGGGTCTCGACATCAAGCCGGGCGACGAAGTCATTCTGCCGAGCTACACGTTCTTCGCCACCGCCAGTGCCGTCACGCGTCTTGGCGCCGTGCCCATCTTCGCTGACATCGATCCGATCACGTATTTGATCGACCCTGCCGACGTGCAGAAGAAAATCAGCCGCCGCACAAAGGCGCTCGTTCCCGTCCACCTCTTCGGCCGCACCGCAGACATGGACGCGCTTCTGCCAGTGGCCAAGGCCGCGGGCATTCCAGTGGTTGAAGACGCGGCCCAGTCGATCCTCTCGACCTGGCACGGCCGCTGCTCCGGAGCGATTGGCGACGTCGGCTGCTTCAGCTTCTATCCCACGAAGAACCTGGGCGGCGTCGGCGATGGCGGCTTCCTCACGACCACCCGCGACGACATCGCGGCCAAGCTCAAACTCCTCCGTGTGCACGGCATGGAGCCGCGGTACTACCACCAGGTCATCGGCATCAACAGCCGTCTGGATTCGCTGCAGGCCGCGGTACTCCGCGTGAAACTGCCTTATCTCGATGCCTGGACCACCGCCCGGCAGGTCAACGCCGCCCGGTATCAGGAACTCTTCGCTGAGTATGACCTGGACGGCCATGTGGCCGTGCCAGGAGACGAGCCTCGCGGCCGGCATGTCTGGAACCAGTTCGTCATCCGCGCAGCGGGCGGCTGTCGCGACGCCCTCCGGAAGCACCTCGCTGCCAGCGGCGTGGGCACGGAGATCTACTACCCCGTTCCCCTCCATCTGCAGCAGTGCTTCGAGTTCCTCGGCTGGCAGAAGGGCGACCTGCCCCAGACCGAACTGGCCGCCGATGAAACGCTGGCGCTGCCGATCTTCCCGGAACTCACCGAGGCTGAGCAGCGGACGGTGGTCGGACGGATCGCCGAGTTCTTCCAGGCACCGCAGCGTGAGCAGACGACGGACGACCGCAATCGCACCCACAAGCCCGAAGGCGTGGTCGAAGAGCCACACTTCGTGCGTCGCATGAACGCCGTGGGCCGTGCCGACGACGTGCGCTGCTGAATACACGAAAAACACGACATCCTGTCGTTTTTTCTTGGCAAACGCAGTTTGCTGGTGCTGCGCATGGCATCGTGCCATGCCGTCTTCCGACACACGAAAAACACGACATCCTGTCGCTGCGTCCGGTTGGCTCACCTTCCCGTGGAATAAAAGCCCCCGGCGGAAGCCGGGGGACTCCGGGTGCGCGACTGCTACTTCTCGGGCTTGCTCGCGGCCGGCTTCGGGCGGCAGATGATGAACACGCCCAGGCCGATCAGGAGGGCCATCAGCACGTAGGAAAGCAGGAATGGGGGCATAGGAGCGGACCTTTTCCAGCCACGGTTCCGGGAGGGTAGGATTCGTTCCTGAATCCTCCGGAGAATCTACCGCACATGGCCCCGAAAACGAAACGCGCACCGAAGTCCGCTGGCACAGCCACGGTCAAGCTGCCCCCGGTCGACGACAAGACCCGTGGCCTGATCATCGGCTTGGCCGACGAGGTTGCCACGGCTGCCGAGAAGCGCCGCGACCCGCACCTGGAAATCCCCACCCGCAGTCTCTCGAACGTCCGCTTCAACAAGTCGCGGAAGATCATCGAGATGGGGGGCCAGACCAACCGCCGGCAGCTCTTCAATCTGTCGCAGGCCAAGAGCTACATGCAGACCCTGCTCGTGGCCACCGGCTGCAAACAGCTCATCGAGCAGCAAAAGACCACCAGCATCCGAGGTCTCTACTACCTGCTCAAGCACACGATCGAAGGCACCCGCGAGGAAACCTTCGCCACGCAGGAGGAGTGCGACCCGATCATCGAGGATCTGGAGGTCACGCTCGAGAGCCTCCGCGAAGAACTGCATGTCTATGCCAGCAACCGCGGCGGCATGGTGGGGCCGATCACGCTCATCGACTCCGGCGACGAGATCGATTGTTCCCGCATGGGCTCCGGCGGCTACAGCATCCCGTCGATCGTCGAGGCCGACATCGTCACCATCAAGTCGTGCGACGCGAAGTTCATCCTCCACGTCGAAAAAGACACGGTCTGGCGGAGGTTCAACGAGGACAAGTTCTGGCGGAAACACAACTGCCTGCTCACGCATGGCGGCGGCCAGCCACCGCGTGGCGTGCGGCGGATGCTCTACCGCCTGCACAATGAGCTGAAGCTGCCCGTCTACTGCCTGCTCGATAACGACCCCTGGGGCTACTACATCTATTCCGTGCTCAAGCAGGGATCGATTAATCTCGCCTACGAGTCGAAGCGGATGGCGATTCCCGAGGCAAAGTTTCTCGGTATTCGGTCCCGTGACTACGACCGCTGCAAGCTCAGCCAGAGTGTGCAGATTGCCCTCAACGACACCGACGTGAAGCGGGCGAAGCAGATCGCCGCCTACCCGTGGTTCGCGGAGAAGAAGGGCTGGCAGAAGGAGATCGAGACGATGCTGAAGAACGGCTTCAAGCTCGAAGTCGAGTCGCTGATTTCGAAGGACATCAGCTACGTCACCGAGGTCTACACGCCGGAACGGCTCGAGGAACGCGACTGGCTGGATTGACTTCGCGTCACCACGCCGCGTGCCATGCCGATCCGGGAACGCCCAACGAACCGGTGTCCCCGGACTCCCGTCCGGGGCTTCTTGTGGACTCGGTCAGGCCTCTTCTCGGAGGAGTTGCGGCGGCTCTTCCAGATCTTCGAGTTCCGGTGGCAACTGGAGCTGCCGCATCGTCTCGTCCGTCCGTCGCATTCCTTCGGCCACCTCGTCCACTCGCTGCGCGATGTCGCTCACATCTCGCTTGGCCACGGAGCCCTCTGCGAGCGAGGCAATCTTCGACTCGAGCCGCTCGATTTCGGCAGTGACCACGTCGAGTTTATGCTTCGCTTCGTCGATATTCAGAAGCCGCTCCCGACTCGTTTTCAGATGGTCTTCGAGCGTGGCCCGCAACTGACCCGATTCGCCCCCGTCCGCCGACAGTCTGGCCAGCCGCTTCTCAAGATCGGCGATCCGCGCCCTAATTGAGCCGTCATCGGTGTGGTCGAGAAACTCCGAAAGCGTCGCCGCTCCCCAGATCATTCGCAGATAGCCCCAGAGCAGTCGGTCGAGCGATTCAAGCGTTCCATGGTCTGGGCCCGTCGCATCGGGGCCTCGCATGCTCCCCCCCAACTCCACGAGCTTTTCGCAGTGGTCCCGAAGCCGATCGAACCGCGTTAAGAGCGCCGGAGGGAGCTTTCGTCGGATCCGTTCGTAGGCCTCGCGAGCCCCAGCCGCATCCTCGGCCCGCCGGGCCTTGAAATCCTGCGCCTCGACGGCGCTGCGGAACCGTTCGTTTGTCAGCATGCTGGCGAGGTAGTAGATCTCGCCAGCCGCCACCAGCGGCAGCACCACGCCGGGAAACCCACTTATGAACGCGGCAGCGATCCCGGCCCCAAAGAAGAGCAGGTTCCACCGTGTCATGAACGCCGTGCGGAGGTATTTCATAATGGTGCCAGCCACCAATGCTGGGGCATCTACGGGATCTCTGGCTGCCTCGCTTGCCTCAATTGGGTGGCTGGCACCGTGTCGGGATGGTGGGCAGCGGCCTCGATCTGTTCGATCTGCTCCTGCAGGCGGTGCACCTGCTCGTGGAACCAGGGTTCCGACTGCGTTTCACGGGCCGGGGCCGAGGCGGCCGGCATGCGGATGTCGCCGGCGATCCTACCCGGCGTGGTGGCCATCACGAAGACCCGGTCGCCCAGGTAGACCGCCTCCTCGACCGAATGCGTCACAA
>CANETO010000042.1 GCA_947440895.1 Planctomycetaceae bacterium
GGGATTACTCGTCCAGACGCAACGGGACGTCACCGCCATCGATGCCGAGCTGTGGATCGCAGACGCCCGCGCGAGCGGAGAAATCTCACCGGAAGACGCGGTGCCCGAGGCAATGATCGAGGCCACGCTCGCACGAGACCCGCAGATCGTCGAGCTCAAAAATCGACTGGCCGGCCTTGAAGAGGCGCTCTCGTTCCAGGAGAACCGGAGCGCCCGGAGTGGCAGCGAGCCGGCGGTGCGGCGGCTGCGTGCCCAGGGTCAGGAACTGCTCGTGCGGCTTGAAAACAGAAGCGAGGAACTCCGCCCGGCGATCGTTTCCCAACTTATGACCGAAGCCGTCGGACGGCGGTCGGAAACGCCGGTGGTCCTGAAGAAACGGCGGGAGATGCTGGCCAAGACCCTCGAGGATACATCGAAGGAATTCGACAAGCTGTCGAAGGAGGTCACCGAACTCGGCAAGGCCAACGCCGACATGGACGCACGAAAAGTCGAACTGGAACACCTCCAGCGGGTGACCGATCAGATCGGCATCGAACTGGAAAGCACGGCGATTGACCTCAACATGCCCAACCGCGTGACGCTCATCGAGCCGGCTGGCGTGCCCCGCGGAAACGACAGATTGTTCCGTCTCCTTCTCACCATGATGGCGGGAATGGCCGGTCTCACGCTCGGCGGCGGGGTGATCGTACTGCGGGAATACCTGCGGGATCACGTCAATGTGGCTGATGACATTTCACGACGCGTTGGCGTCAGGGTGCTCGGCACCTTTCCACAGGTCTCGCGGCTGAGAAAGGGCCGTGACTACGGTGCGGTGTTGGCGGAGAGCGGCGATGCCATCCGAACACTCATCGCCCAGACCGGTCGCGAGGCGCCCAAGGTGATTCTCGTCACCAGTGCCGTCGAGTCGGAAGGAAAGACGACGTTTGCCGCCCAACTGGCCGCCAGCCTTGCCCGCGCCGACAAACGCACCCTGCTCCTGGACGGCGACCTCCGGCACCCCGGCGCCCACGTCGCTCTGGAGTTGGAATTGCGGACCGGCCTGCCCGAGTTGCTGCGGGGCGAAGTCGGCAACGACGAAGTGGTGCAACCCACAAGCATTGAAGGCTTGTTCGCCGTGACGGGCGGCGCGTGTGATTACGCTGCGATCTCAGCACTGTCGCGGCCGGAATTGGCCCGGATTCTCCAGGGCTTTCGCGACTCCTTCGACCATATCGTGATCGATGGGGGGCCCGTGCTGGACGTGTCCGATTCGCTCCTGCTGGGGCAGCAGAGCGACGCGGTAATCCTGTCGACCATGCTTGATGTGAGCCGTGTACCGCAGGTGAACGCTGCCGTCGACCGACTGATGTCGGTCAACTTGCGGTTGCTGGGAGTGATCGTTCACGGTGGCATCGTGGCTCCGCCGCGACGGCGGTCAGCCCTGCCGGTGCCTGCGTGAGGCGTGAATTTCGAGAAGCCACGGACGGGGCAGGGGAGATCCGGGCCGTGCGGTCCGGGCGTGTGGTCACCGGAGCGGCATCGAGCAACAGACCGAGGAACGCGTGAAGAACTTTTCTGGTGGCATGCTGACGGTGATTGCCGCATTCGGCCTCGTGGTTGGCACGACCTACGTGCACGGGTGGATGACGGACCGCTGGACCGGCCGCAATGTGGCCGCGGAACTCCAGCAGGCAGCGGAACTGCTTGAACAACGGTTCCCTTCACGATTCGGTGACTGGGGGGCTGTCGAGGAGTTGGAATCGAGCCCCGAGGAACTCGCACGGGCGGGGGCGGTCGGCCACATTTCCCGCGCCTACGTCAACTCCACGAGCAAGGCACGCGTATCGGTGTTCGTCGTCTGCGCCACGCCACACGATGCGTCGGGGCACACTCCCGACCGATGTTATCCCGGAGCCGGATTCGAGATCGCGGAGACAGAGCATCGCCAGACCGTGCCGCTGGCCGATGGCCGCAACGCCGAGGTGTTCACCGGGACGTTTCGCAAGGCGGGGCAGACGCTGCGGGTGTTTTGGACCTACGGCATGGAAAACACGTGGATAGCGCCCCAGATCGCGAGGATCGAACTGGCCAACGCCAGGGCGGTGTACAAGGTCTACGTGATCATCGACGAGTCGAAGTTGCCGCCGGGCGTAGGAGCGAATGTGTGCGCCGAATTCTTGTCGGCCATCCTGACGCAATTCGACGCCGCACTGAAGGAACCGGTCCCGCCCTCGCAGCCCGGCTGATGAGCCCGTATCATGGACACCTCTTGTGAGCCCATGGTCCGCGGCAACCCGTCGCGAGCGGAAAGGTTGGAGGCCCCGTGTCCCTGAGTCCCAGACGTGCGCTCATCACCGGCATTACCGGCCAAGACGGTTCGTATTTGGCCGAATTACTTCTCCAGAAGGGTTACGAGGTGCATGGCCTCATCCGCCGCTCGAGCACGTTTGGCACGCAGCGGATCGAGCATCTCTATCGCGACGTTCATGACATGCATCGGTCGCTGGTGCTGCACCACGGCGATATGGCGGATGGCAATGGACTCGCCAGACTGATCCGCGAAATCCGCCCGACGGAGGTCTACAACCTCGCCGCACAGAGCCATGTGCGGGTGAGCTTTGACCAGCCCACCTACACCGCCGACGTCACCGCCGTGGGAACGCTCCGGCTGCTGGAGGCGATTCGGGACGTTCAGGATGCCGTCGGCTGCCAGATGCGCTTCTATCAGGCGTCGAGTTCAGAGATGTTCGGCAAGGTGCTCGAAACGCCACAGCGTGAGACAACGCCGTTCTATCCGCGGTCGCCGTACGGTGTGGCAAAACTCTACGCCCACTGGATCACCATCAACTACCGAGAGAGCTACGGACTGCATGCCTCGTGCGGCATCCTGTTCAACCACGAAAGTCCGCGCCGCGGCGAGACCTTCGTGACTCGCAAGATCACCAGGGCCGCCACCCGCATCAAACTGGGCATGCAACACAAACTCTACCTCGGCAACCTGGATGCCCAACGCGACTGGGGCTTCGCCGGAGACTACGTCGAAGCGATGTGGCTGATGCTCCAGCAGTCCGAGCCCGATGACTATGTGGTGGCGACGAACGAGACGCACTCCGTTCGGGAATTCTGCGAGAAGGCCTTTGGCAGGCTGGGCCTTGACTATCGTGAGTTCGTCGAGATCGACCCTCGCTATTTCCGTCCGGCGGAAGTCGACCTCCTCCTCGGCTCCGCCGACAAGGCGGAGGCACAACTGGGCTGGAAGCCCCGCTGCTCGTTCGATGAACTGGTGGCCCGCATGGTGGACGCAGATCTCGAACTGGCACGCAAAGAACACGTGCTCCTCGCCGCGGGTCATGATGGCACGATCCCCAACCGCTGATAGCCGGAGTTGTGCCCGGAGAAAGAGACCGTGACCGAACTAGCGGGAAAAAGGATCGTCGTGACCGGAGGCGCGGGCTTTCTGGGTCAGGCCGTCGTCCGGGTGCTCCGCCGGCGGGGCGTGTCCGACGATCGGATCGTCGTGCCGCGCCGCAAGGACTGCGATCTCACGGTTGAATCCGACGTGGAACGACTCTACGAAGAGGCCCGTCCGGATATCGTCATCCACCTCGCCGCCGAGGTCGGAGGCATTGGGGCGAACATGGCCCACCCCGGACGGTTCTTTTATGACAACATGGCGATGGGGCTGCATCTGGTGGAGCATGCCAGGCGGCGCGGACTCGAGAAGTTCGTGCACACCGGTACCGTCTGCGCCTATCCCAAGCATTGTCCGGTGCCGTTTCGTGAGGAAGACCTCTGGAACGGATATCCGGAGGAGACCAATGCTCCGTACGGCGTGGCCAAGAAGGCGATCTTCGTGATGCTCGACGGCTATCGCCGGGAGTACGGCTTACACAGCGCCGTCGTCGTCCCGGTGAACCTGTACGGCCCCGGGGACAACTTCGATCCCCAGTCGAGCCATGTGATCCCCGCACTCATTCGCAAGTGTGAAGAGGCCCGATTGGCAGGGAGTCCGCAGATCGTCTGCTGGGGAACCGGCAAGGCAACCCGTGAGTTTCTCTACGTGGATGATGCCGCGGAGGGTGTCGTGCGGGCGGCCGAGGTCATGGAAGAGCCCACGCCGATCAATTTAGGCGGCGGCGTGGAGACTCCGATTCGTGAACTGGTCGGTAGGATCGCAAAGGCCTGCCGTTTCGACGGACGCATCGAGTGGGATGCCTCGATGCCAGACGGTCAGCCTCGCCGGGGACTCGATATCTCGCGGGCCCGAAAACTGCTCGGCTGGGAGCCACAACAGGACTTCGATCGCGGTCTCGAAGCCACGGTCGCATGGTGGCGCAACCGCGGCGAAGAGATCCTCCATACGTCGAATGGCCCAAACCGCCGGAGGCGGTGAAAACCTTCGACTCGGAGCGAGGATACGCTCACTCGCTTCGGCTTCCACCGCCCCCGGCTCGCGGATGGAAAAGCGACTCTCGTTGGCAGGCCAAATGGCGATCATGCTGGCGGGCTGTCAGCTGCCGGTTCCAGGGCGCCGTGGCCGAGGATGAATTTTCGGGTACCGGCGGTGCCGTCGAAAATCACGGTGCCGATGGCACGGGGGCCTGTCCCACTGATGCCGGCGATGATTCCCTCACCGTATTCGGCATGCCGGACGCGTTGGCCGCTCACGTAGGTTCTTTTGACGGGCTGCAGGCCTCCCAACCGCTTGGCGAGTTCCGTTGCTCGCTCCGTCGCCCCGTCGAGTCCACGCTGGCGGGCGGTGGTCGGGCGCTGTTTGTTTGGGCGGGGGGGCTGACATTCCTCGGACGCATCCGATTCGTCGAGTTCCAGCACCAGTCCGTCGGAGCGGAGCATCGTCGGGCCACCTTCCTGCGCTGGAGCGCTGGTGTCGGCCGATTCGTCCGCGGCGACCTGCGAGTAGTCGTCGTCACCGGCCACGCCCCACCTCGCCCACGATGCTCCCGCTGCCGGTGCTTCGGCACCGGTCACGACCGTCTCGGTGCCGGTCATCTCTGTCAGGAACACGCTCGGGGCGGAAATGCGACGGACGCCGCGGTAGTCGCGCATGCGGGCGGAGCTGGCGTGCACCTCCTCTCGGCCGCGCGTGATACCGACGAACACCAATCGACGTTCCTCTTCCATCTGCTCAGGCTGGTCGATGCTGCGTTCGTGGGGCAGAATGCCATCCTCCATCGCCACCAGGTAGACAACGGAGAATTCCAGCCCCTTGGAGGCGTGAAGCGTCATCAGCGAGACCCGGTTCTCTTGGGCGTCCCAGACGTCGGTGTCGGCAACAAGCGCCGTGGTTTCGAGGAATGCCCCCAGGGCATCGTCACCCGGAGTGCTTGGCTGAAATGTTTCGTCGCATTGCCGCGCGGCCGTGACGAGTTCCTCCACGTTGGCGAGCCGATCCTCCCCGCCCTCGTCGCCGCCGTCCTCCGCGAGCATCCGCCGATATCCCGTCTTTTCCAGCACGGCATCGAGGAGCATCGCGACGCTCCCCTGATCGCCGTCAGCCTGCTCCGCAAGTTCGCTGTGGAGTCGGGCAAACTGCACCAGCGCCGCACCGGACCGCTTCGAGATGCCGGGAATCCGCGTTGCCTGGGCTGCAGACTCCAGCAGACTGGCACGCTGGTCATCCGCCCACGACAGCAGGCGGTCAAGCGACTGCTTGCCGATACCGCGTGGCGGCACGTTGACGACTCGCAGCAACGCCTCGTCGTCGCGGGGGTTCTTGAGGAGCCGCAACCATGCGACCACGTCGCGGATCTCACGCCGCTTGAAGAACTCAAGGCCACGCACCAATTGGTAGGGCACGCCACGGCCACGGAGGGCCACTTCCAACGAACGCGACAGGGCGTTGGTTCGAAAGAGAATCGCGAAGTCCTTTGGGGTGCGGGAACCGCTCGCCAACGCCGCGGCGATTTCATCCGCAATGCGATCCGCTTCGTCGTGGCTAGAGGCATCCAGCACGATCCGCACCGGCGAGCCCGGGGGAGCATCTGTGATCAGTCGCTTCGGCTTGCGACGGCTGTTGTGGGCAATGAGCCGATCGGCCGTTCCGAGAATATTGGACGTGCTGCGGTAGTTGTGCTCGAGTTTCACGACCGAAGCCGTGGGATAATCACGCTCGAACTCGAGAATGTTGCGGATGCTCGCGCCTCTCCAGCCATAGATCGCCTGATCCGGGTCGCCGGTCACCGCGAGATTCGGGTGGTCGATCGAGAGTCCTCGCACGATGCAATACTGCACCGCGTTTGTGTCCTGGTATTCGTCGACAAGAATCCACCGGTGCCGCGCGTCGAGCATCCGACGGAGTTCGGGGTTGTCCATCAGCATGCGGGCGATATGCCCGAGCAGATCGTCGAAATCGACCGAGTTTGCCTCCAGCATCATCTGCTGATAGACCGGCCAGACCCGCTTGGCGACCTCATCCACTGGTCGCCCCCAGCGGGGCTCGAACGACTCGGGGGTGGTCAGTTCATTCTTGGCCCGGCTGATTACGCCCGCCACACGGTCGATCGGAGTGTGGGTCAACGACAGCCCCAGTTTTTTGGCGGCCCGCTTGAGCAGGGAGCCTGCATCATCGGGATCGAGAATCGAATAGTCGCTCGTCAGCCCGGCAAGGCGGGCATTCCTCCGGAGCAGGCGGGCGGCAAATCGGTGAAACGTGCCCATCTCCACCGGCTGAGGGCCGACAAGTTCAGAAACGCGGCGCCGCATTTCGTCGGCCGCCTTGTTGGTGAACGACAACGCCACGATTTGCTCTGCCGGAACGCCGGCCGAGATCAGATGCGCAATCCGATGCGTTACGACGCGGGTTTTGCCGCTACCAGGGCCTGCTAGCACGAGCAGCGGGCCCTCGACGTGCGTGGCTGCGCGTTGTTGCGACGGATTCAATGCGTCGAACGATCGTGCTGAGGAAGGGGCAGGCACGGGATTTTCACGTGGGGTGGAGGCCGAGGACCAAGGCCCGCTCACCGAGGGGTCAAGCGGCGCGACGGTAGGCAGTTTTTGAACATTTGGAGTATATTCAAGGGGCCATGTTCTCGGGCGCGGTTGCCCGCT
This sequence comes from Planctomycetaceae bacterium, assembly GCA_947440895.1. Lineage (GTDB taxonomy): Bacteria > Planctomycetota > Planctomycetia > Pirellulales > UBA1268 > CAMCQY01. The sequence goes on from CANETO010000042.1 coordinate 7,048, forward strand.
GATCACGCAATTCATCTCGCACGGGAGGGACCCCATGCCCCGCGTACCTTACAAGAACCTCACGCAGTCGGACGAAATGGCGGAGAAGCTCGAAATGAGCACGGCCGAGATCGGCCTGTCTGTCCGCACCACCAACTGCCTTGAGGAAAAAGGGATCTTCACGGTCCATGACCTGCTCAACTGCACCCGTGCCGACCTGCTCTCGATTTCAAACTTCGGCGAAAAGACGCTGGAAGAGGTCTATCGCTCCCTTGAAAAAATTGGGTTCTACCGCACCAGCCCTGCCGTTCCCGCAGGCGTCGAAGGGCCACGGTCACTCCGTGGTTTGGTCGACACCGGTGCCGAAGACCAGCGCCGTGGGACCGAGGCGCACGAAGAGGCCTGCAGCCAAGCTTGATGCACGCCAGGAGCATGTGTCGTTTTCGAGGCGGGCGGCGTCGGTGGTGCAGGCTGCATCGCGACTGACGTAGGGAGACAGTGCATTGTCGACCCGCAGGAGATGGACCGTGAGGCTGCCGCGATTTTATGCCAAAAAGCGAGGGCATCGGCGGACGGGTTCCCGCGAATGGGGAGTCATCGGTGATGGCGTCTTCCATGCCACGCTCCTGCTGGCGGGGCTTTGCTTCGGAGGCTTGCTCGTTTCGGGAGTGGCGGCGCCCGAGTGGCGGATCAACCACGAGTTCCGTGAAACGACCGGCACGATTCTGGCCAAGGGTCTAGCCAAAACGACCATGGCCGATCCGCCGGCGACGGTGATCACGCACTGGCGGCCCTGCCTGCTGGTGCGGTATTCAGTCAACGGTGTCGTGCATGAATCGTGGAGCCAAGGCCCTACCGCCACAACGACCTCCGACCGCGAGGTGGCGTTACGGCGGTTGGCCGGATGGACGCTCGGCGACGAGACCGTCTGCTGGTACGACCCCGCGGCACCAAAAACGGTGGTGCTCCAGCGCGGCTACAACTGGTGGCTGTGGCTGCTGTCACTCCTTCTACCCGGCGCTCTTGTGCTCATCGGTGGCACAGGCTTGGTGCGGGTACTGAGGGCATGGGGAAAATCTGAAGAGCATCGGGCAGCTTCTGCCGGGATCACCGAACTCCTCGATCCTCTAGCCCAACCCGCGTTGGCGGCGCCTGGCTATCCCGCCGTGCCCGCATGCGATGATCTGGTCAATTCGCCGGGCACCGTCCTGCGGTATAGGCTCCCCATTGAAAGTCCCGAGAGTTGGACGCTGGTGGGGTTTGGGTTGTTCGCCCTGCTCTGGAACGCCGTCGTGGTCGTGCTGGCAGTCGGCGCAGGCCTCGACCTGCTGGGGGGCAGAATCGACTGGTGGCTGTTTGCGTTGCTGGTGCCGTTCGTGGGCGTGGGCATTGCCGGCGTCACGCTGTTCATCAGGAGTCTGGTGTTTGCGACGGCAGTCGGTCCGACACAACTCGAGATTTCGGACCACCCACTCCTTCCAGGCGGCCGTTATGACGTGTTCCTCGCCCAGGGTGGCACCGGAACATTTCAGACGCTCACGCTGTCACTCGAACTCGAGGAGCAGGCGACGTTTCGGCAGGGAACCGACACCCGTACCGAGCAGTTGGTCGTCTGGAATCAGCCGGTGGCTGCGTTCCATGACGTGGGCGCCGCGCCGCATTCCCGATTTGAGACGAGGGCCATTGTCGATCTGCCGGCGGATGCCATGCATTCCTTCACGTCAGCACACAATGCCGTCCGCTGGCGACTCGTCGTCCGTGGCTCTCCTGAGCGGTGGCCGGAGTTTTGTCGTACCTTTCCCGTCGTGGTGTTTCCGCGTGGCGTCGCGTCGCCCGAATCGGTATCGCCACCAGCCGTGGTCCGCGACAGAACGGCGTCAGAGGAGGTATCACCATGACCAGTGCGTCGGACCGGGAGCCCTCCAAGCCACGTATCGAGTTGCAGTTCGATAGGCCGCACCGGCAGCATGAACCCCGTGATCAACTTGCCGTCCGCTACCGGATCGAGGGGTGCGACGACGAACACATCCGTGCGATCGAGCACTCCGTGCTCTGGTACACCGAGGGCAAGGGCGAGGAGGACCTCGGCGTGCATTTTTTCCAGCGTATCACCGACCGGACCATGATGCCGCCAACGTCAATGGCCGGCGCATTCTCCACACCGCTGCCCCAGAGCCCGCTCTCCTATGAGGGGGTCATCGTCAAGGTCCGCTGGTGCGTTCGAGTGCGACTTTTCTTCGACGGCTCGAGGGACTTTGTGTCGGAGCACGTGTTCGACGTGGGCCAGATTCCTCCCGCCCGCATGCCTGTCGCAAGGGCCTGACCGATGCCAACAATGGTGTCGAATCCGTTTTCAACGCGGTACACCCGCCCCGGCAGCATAGCGCCGCTCGATGCTGCAGGAAGGCCGGTCGATGTGAGGGCGCTGCTCGATCGGCTTCAACGTCTCAAAGGCACGGCAGCCATCGTGGGTCCGCACGGCAGCGGAAAGTCGACGCTGCTGACGCATCTTGCTGCTGCTCTCGAACAGCACGGCAGACGAGCACCACGGGTCCGACTGCATTCCTGGGCCGATGCGCCGATGGTCTGGATGGCGATCCGGCAAGCTGTCCCCGACGACACCATCTGCATCGACAGCTGGGAATGCACCGGCTGGCTCGTCGGCGGTCTGTTGCGGATGGTGGCCCGCGCGACGGGCCGCCGCCTGCTCGTCACGTCGCACAGCGCAGTCGGTTTTCCAGAGCTGGCGAGGTGCACCACGACCCTCGTCCTGCTGCACTCCATTGTCGAAAGCCTGCCCAATCACGGGGTCTGGTTCGGGAGCCTCATCCGTGTGGCCGACATTCGCGACGCATTTGCGAATCACGGCGGCAATCTCCGTGAGTCGCTGTACGAACTGTATGACCGGTTCGAGGCCGTCACTTCCCCGATTCAGGGCCTGGGTGGTGACGGTCCTGTCGACCGTACCGGTCGTGCCGGCCCCCGCGGCAA
>CANETO010000043.1 GCA_947440895.1 Planctomycetaceae bacterium
GAATGTTTTTGTTGTAGCCCGATTCATTGCTGTGGACTCTTGATATGCCTCGTCTGCTTGGCGTCGACATTCCGTCTGAGAAAAAGACGATCTACTCGCTGCAGTATCTGTATGGCGTCGGTCCGCGGGTGGCCCGCGAACTCTGCCATAAGGCCGGCGTTGATCCGCTGAGCAATGCCCGCGACCTCCACGAGGATGAGTTGGCCCGCATGGCCTCGCTCCTCGACAAGGATTACGTCGTCGAGGGGCAGTTGCGTCGGCAGGTGTCGCAAAACATCTCACGTCTCAAGGACATCGCGAGCTACCGTGGGCTGCGTCATCGCCGCGGCCTGCCCGTCCGCGGTCAGCGCACTCGCACCAATGCCCGGACCCGCAAGGGACCCAAGAAGACCGTCGCTGGCAAGAAGGGCGTGAAAGACCTTAAGTAGCCCTCTGCTGCTGTTCATTCCCACCGCGGGGGCCTTGCCTCAGCCGTGTTCCGCTCCACCATGTTTCATTCAGGCCTCTTCCTTTCTTTCTGAGACTCAAGTTCACCCATGTCCAAGGTTGCCAAAACCAAGAAGAAGAGTGTTTCAGCTGGGATCGCGTACATCAGCGCCAGCTTCAACAACACAACGGTCACGATTACGGATCCCAGGGGAGACACGTTGTGTTGGGCGAGCGGTGGCACCTGCGGCTTCAAGGGGAGCCGCAAGGGCACTCCCTTTGCTGGCCAGTGTGCCGCGCAGCAGGCTGCGGAGAAGGCCGCCAAGTTCGGCGTCAAGGATCTCGAGGTGCGGGTCTGTGGGCCGGGAAGCGGTCGCGAGAGCGCGATCACCGCGCTGACCGCCGCGGGAATGAATGTCAAAAGCATCGAGGATATCACGCCCCTGCCGCACAACGGCTGCCGTCCGCCCAAGAAGCGACGGGTGTAATACCTCGATTTCCGTCCTCCGCGATCCCCCACGGTGGCTGCGAGGGGATGCGAAAGGATGCGGTGGGTCGCAGCCTTCCGGATAGCACGCACAAGACGCATCGCACGCAACACTTCCCGGGGTTTCCCGGGGCAAACAATAACAACGTCAACACTCATCAAGAGCGAATCGATTCATGGGACGCATTACTGGTCCGGTCTGCCGACTCTGCCGCCGGGATGGCCTCAAGCTGTTCCTCAAGGGAAACCGCTGTGACACCCCGAAGTGCGCTTTTGAGAGGCGTGCCACTCCCCCTGGTATGGTGCAGAAGCGCCGTTCGAAGCCGACGGAGTACGGCGTGCATCTCCGTGAAAAGCAGAAGGTCAAGCACTACTACGGTGTCTTGGAGCGTCAGTTTCGCACCTACTTTGCCAGGGCTGAGCGGGGCAAGGGGAATACGGGCGAAACGCTGATGTCGCTGCTGGAGCGGAGGCTTGACAACGTGGTGCACCGGCTGGGTTTTTCGCCGTCGCGTTCCGGAGCTCGTCAGTTGGTGATGCACGGGCATATTACGATCAACGGTCGTCGCGTCGACGTGCCGAGCTACCAGGTGAAGGCGGGCGACGTAGTGAGAGTCAAGAATCGCAAGCCGAGCCTGCAGTTGGTGCACTCGGCCTTGGCCGAATTTCGCCGGGACGTCCCCGACTTTCTCTCGCGGAGCGAAGGCGGCGTGCCTGAGGGGCGTGTGGATCGGCTGCCCGTTTCCGACGACGTTTCCATTCCCGTTCAGGCCAATCTGATTATCGAGCTCTGCTCCAAGTAATTCGACGCACTCATTCGTTCCAGGGTTCGTGGTCGCGAGGGTTCGTGGTCGCAAAGCCGTCTTTCCGTCATCGTTTTCCGAATACCGTTTCTCATCGTCCGTCGTCAGTCGTGGCAAGAAGGAGTTCCGCATGCATATTCGTTGGCGAGGCCTCGAGCTACCCGGCTCGGTAGTGCCCGATCAAAAGACGCTTACGGGCACCTACGGCAAGTTCGTCGCTGAGCCGTTTGAGAGGGGCTTCGGTACCACCGTGGGCAACAGCCTGCGGCGGGTGTTGCTGTCGAGTCTCGAAGGGAGCGCAGTCACCCAGATCAAACTGGCTGGCACCCTGCACGAATTCACCACCATCAAGGGGGTGTTGGAAGACGTCACCGACATCGTGCTCGCCGTCAAGAGTCTCGTGGTCAAGAACCACAGCGATTCCACGCGTGTGATTCGCGTGGAGCGGAGCACCAAGGGTCCGATCACCGGCGCCGACGTCATCACGGACGAGGCAGTCGAGGTCGTCAACAAGGATCTCGTGCTTGCGACTCTCACCGATGACGTGCCGTTCGAGTTGGAGATGGTGGTGGAGAACGGCCGCGGCTATGTGCCGTCCAGCGAGCACACCCAGGTGTCGCAGGAGATCGGAATCATTCCGGTCGACGCCGTTTTCAGCCCGGTCACTCGCGTGAAGTACGAAGTCGAGGAGACTCGGGTCGGTCAGAAGACCAACTACGACCGGTTGACCATGGAGATCTGGACCAACGGCACCGTGACGCCGGAAATGGCGCTCGTGGAGGCTGCCAAGATTCTTCGCAAGCACCTCAACCCGTTCGTCGGCTATGCCAAGCCCGGTCCCACCGTCAGCCTGGCTGCAGCGGGTGGCGTGCTGGCCATCGAGGCCCCGCTGGAAAGCCGTTTGGGCATGCTCGTCTCCGATCTGCGGCTGTCGCTGCGGTCGAATAACTGCCTCGAAGAGGGGGGCATCGCCACCCTTCGCGAACTGGTCTCCCGTACCCGGGAAGACCTGTTGGAATTGAGGAATTTCGGCGAGACTTCGCTGGAGGAGATCGAGGGCAAACTCCGCGAGCATGGACTGCACCTCGGTATGCCCCTGCCCGCCAGTTCCGAGGCCTGATCGCCAGCCGTTTTGTCAGGCCTCCGGGCCAGTTTTTTGTTTCAGTCTTTCCTGCTCCCGAACACACCAGAGAACGTCGAGGATCACCCATGCGACACCGTCGTAAAGGCCGCGTACTTGGCCGTAGTCCATCTCATCAGCGGGCTTTGCTCAGGAATCTTGCCTCGGCCCTGATGCTGACGGAGCGTGAGACAGAGGCCGGGGAAGTGGGCGCACCAAAGGTGGCAGGGCGGATCATCACCACGCTGGCCAAGGCCAAGGAAGTGCGTCCCCTCGTGGAACGCTGCATCACGATCGCGAAGCGGGGCCTCGTGAGCCTCGATCAGGCGAAAGAGTTTGGCACTTCTGCCGACCGTGATTCCGCAGCCTGGAAGCAGTGGCGGACCAGCGACCGGTGGTCCCAGTGGGCGCAGGCGGTGGCGCCTGCCGTTACGGCTCGCCGTCGAGTTGTGCAGTTGCTGGGTGACAAGCAGGCCGCCAGGATCGTTTTCGAGAAGGTTGCGCCGCGTTTCGTGGACCGTCCCGGTGGTTACACCAGGATCCTCAAACTCGCCACGCCGCGACTGGGCGATGCCGGCCCCCGTGCCCTGATTGAATTCGTGGGCCCGGAAGTGGCCGCTGGCCGCTCCCAGGCCCCCAAGGTCGAGTCTGCTCGGCCAGCCAAGGCCTAAGGCTAGCCCGAAAAGCTTCCCACGCCGCTGGTAGCAGGCGGCCGAAGGCGGAGGTTTCGGTGCTTGGGTTGGGCCGAAGTCTGGCCTGTGCATAGACTGGTGGGAGTCCGATCGACATGGTCCTCCCACGTCCCGTGGAGGGCGTGTTGACGGAATGCCGACAGGTCTCGGCAGAGGGCTCGGTCATGGTGTGGGCGATTGAAATTTCCCCGCTGCCCCCGGGTTTCCGGGAAACGTCGCTTCGTCTGATCCGAGCGGCGGTCCTGGTGGTGGTCTTTGTGGTGCAGGGCGGCCGGATGGCCAGCCCTGCCGAGCAGGATCACTTCGGCATCCCGCAGGTGAAATTCATCAATGAACAGATCTCCTCCAGTTGGATAGATGCCGAGTTGAAGCCTTCAGAGGCTGCCACGGACGGTGAATGGTGCCGCCGGGTCTATCTCGACGTCATCGGTCGCATTCCGTCGTTGGAAGAAGTGCGGGCGTACGTCGCCGACTCATCTCCCACAAAGCGGCCCGATCTCGTGGACCGACTGCTTGGGGAGGGGTTCGTCGATGACTATGCCCGAAACTGGACCGACGTCTGGAGCACGGTGCTCATCGGTCGCGATGTCGGCAACGAGATGGTGAGCCGGCCCGGGATGCGGCAGTATCTCCGGCGTTCGTTTTCGAAGAACATTCCCTATGACCGCTTCATGGAGGAACTCGTCACCGCCACCGGCGCGAATGCCAATCGTGAAGATGCGGATGGTTTCAACGGAGCGGCAAATTTTCTCAGTGGCACGTTGGCGGAAGACGGCGTTCAGGCGACCGCCAAAACGGCCCAGATATTCCTGGGACTGCAGGTCCAGTGCACCCAGTGCCACAACCACCCATTCAACAAAGGAAAGCAGAACCAGTTCTGGGAACTCAACGCCTTCTTTCGTCAGGCCCGGGCCTTGCGGCGATTCAACGGCTCCCGGGACATCCAGTGGATCGAATTGGTGGACGAGGATTTTCCTGGCGAAGGGGGCAATGCCGAAGAGGCGGAACTCTATTACGAACTCCGCAACGGTCTGATGAAGGTCGCCTACCCCGTTTTTGTGGACGGGACGGAAATCTCGCGAAGTGGCTACGTGCCTCGCACGCTGGAGAGCGGCGAGAACATCGGCGTCCACCGTCGCCGGGAGTTGGCCTCACTCATCAAGGCCAGCCCGCTCATGGCCAAGGCGATCGTGAACAGGATGTGGGGGCATTTCCTTGGGTATGGTTTCACCAGGCCGGCGGATGACCTGGGCGAACACAACCCGCCGTCGCATCCGGAACTGCTCGACGGTCTGGCGGAACGGTTTCGGCAGCAGAGCTTTGACCTGAAGGAGTTGATCCGCTGGATCGTTCTCTCGAGGCCATATGCCCTGTCGAGCAAGGCAACCAAGGGAAATCATCGCGATGATCCCGCGCTCGGCGAGCAGCCGAAGTTCACGCACTTCTATCTCCGCCAAATGCGGGCGGAGGAACTCTACGAATCGCTTCTGACCGCGACGGAAGCGGATCAGACCCGTGGCGGCGAAGATGCTGCGAAGAAAAAAGACCAGTGGCTTTCGCAGTTCATCACCACTTTTGGCACGGATGAGGGGGACGACGCCACTGCGTTCAACGGCTCGATCCCCCAGGTCTTGATGATGTTCAACGGCGATCTCATCAAGCAGGCAACGAATACGGGGAAGGGAGGATTCCTGGACCGGGTGGCGAATGGGAACATGAAGAACGCCGGGAAAATCACCACCCTGTATCAGGCGGCTCTGGCCAGGAACCCCTCGGCCAAGGAGGTGGCTGCCGCCAACGAATTGCTGGTAGCCCGCAAAGGGGATGCCAGCGGTGCCCTCCAGGATATCTGGTGGGCGGTGCTCAATTCCAACGAGTTCATCATCAACCACTAGACGTCAGGAGCCCTGATCATGTCCATCATGGTTGATCTGCCGAACGGCATGAATCGTCGTCATTTCATCAGCCATCTGATGGGGGCCGCCGCGTTGGCGGTACCGGCCACGGCCTTCACCACGACGTTGCTCGCCAACGCCACCGACCTCAAGAAACGGCACAAGTCCGCCATTCTGCTCTGGATGGGCGGCGGGCCCAGCACGATGGATATCTGGGACCTGAAGCCCGGTGCGCCCACGGGCGGACCGTTCAAGCAGATCGCAACCAGTGCCGACGGTATCGCCATCTGTGAGCACATGCCGCTCATGGCCAAGCAGATGCACCAGATGTCGATCGTGCGGTCGATGAGCACCCGCGAGGCCGATCACATGCGGGGCCGCTATGCCATGCACACCGGCTACGTCCCTAACCCCAACGTCGAGCATCCCGGCTACGGCTCAGTCGTCGCCCACGAACTCGCCGCACAGGTTGCCGACCTCGAGATTCCTCCGTTCGTCTCGGTCGGGAGCGGCAGCGTCGGCCCGGGGTTCCTGGGGATGACCTGTGCCCCGTTTCAGGTCGATTCCAACGGCAATGTCCGCAATCTCGACACGGGCATCGATCCCAGCCGGCTGGAGCAGCGGCTGAAGATGCTCAGCACGATCGAGAACAAATTCATCGGCGAGAAGCGGGGTGGATCGGCAGAAGACCACCGCAAGGTGCTCGACAAGACCGTCAAGCTCATGACGAGCAAGCAGATGGCGGCCTTTCAAGTGATGCAGGAGTCGAAGGAGGTACAGGAGAAATACGGCACCACTGGGTTTGGTCGGGGCTGCCTGCTGGCCCGGCGGCTCGTCGAGGCTGGCGTGCCCTTCATCGAGGTCGACTTCGGTGGCTGGGACATGCATGCCGATATCTTCCCGGCGTTGGCCGACCGGAAGTTGCCGGAACTGGACAGGGCGATGAGCGCCCTGGTGAGCGATCTCGCCGATCGTGGTCTGCTCGACGACACGGCCATCATCTGGATGGGCGAATTCAGTCGCACGCCGACGATCAATGGCGGTGGCGGCCGCGATCACTGGGCGCGGAGTTGGAGCGTGGTGGTGGGCGGCGCGGGGTTCAAGCGCGGCGTGGTGGTGGGCGAGACCAGTTCCGATGGCAAGGAGGTGGCAACGGAGCCCTATACATCGCAGGATGTCATGGCCAGTCTGCTCAAGTCGCTCGACATCTCCTTGGAGACCACGTTCACGGCCAAGAATGGAAGGCCCATGAAGATTGCCAACTCTGGAAAGGTGATCAAGGAGTTGTTCACCTGATTCGCGCGGCCGTCGAAATGGGAGCGCCGGGCGACCGTGTGGCGACAACGACCGGAGCGACGCGGTCCGTCATCCACTTGGTCTGGCCGGTGCTCCTGGAACAGGTGCTGGGCCTCTCGGTCGGATTCACCGACAAATGGCTGGCGGGGAATTTCCTCGAGGGCGCCGAGTATCTGGCGGCGGTGGGCCTGGTTGCCTACTGCCTGAGCTTCCTGCCCGGCCTGTTCGCCGTGCCGGCCGTCGCTGCCACTTGCTTGGTGGCCCGGAGTATCGGTGCGGGTGATCGCGGCCAGGCGCGGCGGGCCGCCGCACAGTCGCTGCTCGTGGCCTCGGCCCTGACGATCGTCGTCCTGACGGTGGTGGCGGTGTTCGGCGACCGATTCATGCGGTCGCTCGGGCTTCCCTCCGGGAGCACGGCCTTAGCGGCACGGTATCTGGCCATCGTGATCCCGGCGCTGCCGGCCATGATGATCATCCACGTGGGGGTGGCGGTGCTGCGTGGCGCGGGGGACATGTGGGCCGGCCTGCTCGCCATGTCGGTGGTGAATCTGGTGAACGCCGCGGCGAGTTTTGCTCTGGCGGTCGGAGCGGCCGGCCTGCCGCGGCTCGGCTGGGAGGGACTCGCCTGGGGGACAACGGCCGGCTATTGCCTCGGGGCATGCTGCGTGATCGGGCTCTTGGGGCGGCGATTGCGGGGACTGCGGCCGGGGTGGGCAGACTGGGTGCCCAACCGCGAGTGGCTCGGCCGTATCCTTCATGTCGGGGTTCCGGCCGGCGTGGACGCCATCGGTAACGCAGCCTGTCATCTGGGCTTTCTTTCGATCGTGAACCGTCTGGGGGATGTGGCTGCCGCCGCCCACTCCGTGGCAATCACGATCGAATCGCTGGCGTTTCTGCCGGGGAGTGCCTTCACGGTGGCGGCCGCCACGCTTGCCGGGCAGTTTCTGGGGGCGGGGGACGAACGCCGGGCTCGGCGGAGTGTCTGGCAGGCGGCGATGGCCTGCATGGCCCTGATGTCGGCCGCGGGAGTCATCTTTCTCGTCTCGGCCGACGGGCTCGCGGGCTGGTTCGTGGGCGGCGCGGCCTCGCAGCCGGAGGTGGCGGCGTTGACCGGCCGGCTTGTCCGGATCGTGGCGTTCGCCCAGCCACCCCTGGCGCTCTTGATGGTGCTTTCCGGAGGCCTGCGGGGCGCCGGCGCCACGCGACTGCCGCTGGTCGTCAACTTTTTGGGACTGTTGCTGGTGCGACTGCCGCTGGCGGTCCTGCTCGCACGGGAATCGATCGACCTTCCGTTCGGCCTAGGCACCATCCCGGGGCTGGGGCTTGGCGCGATCGGGGCGTGGTACGCCATGGCGGCCGACCTGACCATCCGCGGAGTGTCGATGCTCGTCATTTTCACACGAAAAAGTTGGTCGCGGGTGCGGGTGTGATGGGCCTTTGGCATGGCCCCCCGCGTCGCGAACGCTACACTCTCTTCTGAGAGGCGGACGAGGGAGTGCCGCTCTGCACGCAGCACACTCACGAGGCCCCTCGATGGCAGCAGCAGATCTCGACGTCGAACACTGGAGCACGGCCGACGCCGCCGATCTCTACGAGGTGGCCCGTTGGGGGAACGGGTATTTTTCGGTGGGGCCCACCGGCCATCTGCTGGTGCATGCCGACAAGAATCCCACCAAGAGCATCGATCTCAAGCAACTCGTCGACCGGTTGCAGATCCGGGGCATTGACCTGCCGATCCTGCTGCGATTTGCCGAGATTCTCGAGCACCGCCTGGGGGAAATCCATGGCGTGTTCGCCTCGGCCATGAAGGAGAACGGCTATCGCGGCGACTACTGCTGCGTCTATCCGGTGAAGGTCAATCAGCAGCGGCAAGTGGTAGAGGAGGTGCTGAAGTTCGGCAAGCCTTACCGATTCGGACTCGAGGCGGGCAGCAAGCCGGAACTGCTTGCCGTGATCGCCTTGGCTGACAACGACACCCCCATCATCTGCAACGGCTTCAAAGACGCCGAGTTCATCGAGACAGCGATGCTCGCACAGAAGATAGGGCGGCACATCATTCCGGTTGTGGAGCGGTTTTCCGAACTGCATCTCGTGCTGGAATATGCGGAGAAGCTTGGCGTGAGGCCGAGAATCGGCATGCGGGTGAAACTCGCCACCCGCGGCAGTGGCCGCTGGCAGGCTTCGGGCGGCTTCCGCAGCAAGTTTGGCCTCACCGCCAGCGAACTGATGAAGGGGCTCGAACTGCTCGCCTCCAAGGGAATGGAAGACTGCCTGCAACTCCTGCATTTCCATCAGGGCAGTCAGATCACGAACATCCGCCACATCAAGGGCGCTCTCAACGAGGCCTCACGGATCTACACGGAACTCGTGAAGCGGGGGGCCGGGCTGAAGTATCTCGACGTCGGCGGCGGGCTGGGTGTCGACTATGACGGCTCGCAGACGAACTTCGAATCGAGTGTGAACTACAGTCTCCAGGAATATGCCAACGACGTCGTCTACCACGTGCAGAATGCCTGCGACGAAGCGGGCGTGCCCCATCCGACGATCGTGTCCGAGAGCGGGCGGGCCGTGGTTGCTTACCACAGCATGCTGATCTTCGGTGTGCTGGGGGTGTCGGAGCAGGGGGGGAACGGTGAGCTGGCCGAGCCCTCAGCCGACGCCGAGCAGCCGCTGCACGATCTGACGGAGACCTTTCAGAACATCAACGTCCGAAACCTGCAGGAAAGTTATCACGACGCACAGCAGTCGCTCGACACGGCGATGAATTTGTTTGCCAGTGGGTATCTGCCGCTCGACCAGCGATCGGCGGTCGAGAACCTCTACTGGGCCATCTGCAGGAAGATTGCCAAGATGTCGAAGCAGCTGGAGTTCATGCCGGAGGAATTGGAGGGGCTCGAGGCCACCCTCTCCGACACCTACTTCTGCAACTTCTCGCTCTTTCAGTCGATGCCCGACAGCTGGGCGATCAAGCAGCTGTTTCCGGTGATGCCGATCCACCGGCTCGATGAGCGTCCGACTCAGAACGCCGTGCTCGGCGACGTGACCTGCGATTCGGACGGCAAGATCGATCAGTTCATAGACCGTCGGGATGTGAAACGGACGCTCCCGCTCCACGCCTATCAGAACGAGCCCTACTACCTGGGTGCGTTCCTCATCGGCGCCTACCAGGAAATCCTCGGCGATCTCCACAACCTGTTCGGCGACACCAACGCCGTGCATGTCAGCACCGATGACCGGGGCGAGGTCGTCGTGGACGCCGTGATCAAGGGGGACACC
>CANETO010000044.1 GCA_947440895.1 Planctomycetaceae bacterium
GATGCTCGGAGTGGCGATGGCGTTGGCTGCGGGGGCCTTCCTGTGCATCGCAGCGGCCGACCTTCTGCCGGAGGTGCAGTTCCACAGCCACGATCGAGTGCTCCTGACAACGAGCCTGGCACTCGGTCTGGCGATTGCCTGGGGCATCACCGTGATGGAACGGTCGTCGCACTTACATGGGCATCATGCCGACGCCCAACATCTGCATGGCGGGAATTAGCCCTCGACGTCGAGTCCGCGGCGACGGCGCGACTCGCGGACTTCCGCCATCACGTCCTCGATCAGTTCCTGCTGACGACGAATCTGCGGCAACTGGGCCTGGAAGCACCAGGCGATTGCCGCCGCCAGTCCAAGGCCGCCGAGGAGATGGGCTGTGACCCACTGCTGCGTGCCAGGGCGACCCGACGCAGGATCGGCCGCTCCGCCGAGCGCCACGACCGTCACCACGGCGAGCATGCCCAGGAGGGCGAACGGAAAGGCGGACCGCTTGAGCCGTCGGCTCCGTTCGATGTAACTGCCGTCGAGGCCATAGGTCTCGACCACCTCCCGGCACCACCGGCCAGTGCCGATGAAGTAGGTCACGGCCATGCTGTTGACGAGCACGACCATCAGCGCCGCCAGCACGCCCGAGAGCCGGTGGACGGTGCCCCAGCGAAGCACGGCGGGAGATGTCTGACCGTGCAGATCTCCCAGCCACAGGCCCAGCCCCGCCGTTGCCGCCATCAGTGCCACCGCAAAGAGTGCCACCCGTGAGAACACGCGATCCATGATGTTGAGCCTGCTCGCCTGGCGGTGGTGGGAACGATTTCTGGCCGGTGCGATGCCAGATCGAGCCGGTCCTTCATGGTAGGCTCAAGACCCCGTTCCAGCCATACGTCGCCCCCCCTCTGCGGCCTGAGCATGCCGATGTCACCTGCTGAAAAGCCCATCCTTCTGCTGACGTGCGGCGACCCGGCCGGGATCGGGCCCGAGGTGGTCGTGAAGGCATGGGACGCCACGCCGGCCCATGCCCGCGCACGGCTGCGCATCGTGGCTGACGCCGGCATGCTCGCCGATGTGTTGGCGGAACGGGCCGGACTTCCGCGGCCCACCATCGAGTCGATCGGGCCGGATGATCCGAGGGATTCAAGCCCCGACAGGCTGCTCGTGATCGCCCCGGGGAGCAGTCGTGCAGGCCCAGTTCCCGAGGAGATCGCGATCTCCCCACGAGTCGCGGCCGGCGTGGTCAGTGCCGCCGGCGGGGCGAGCGCCGCCGCCGCGGTCGAGACTGCCGCCCGGCTGGTCCGCGAGGGGCTCGCCCGCGGCATCGTCACCGGCCCGTTGCACAAGGCGGCGCTGCATGCCGCCGGCATCGAGGTGCCCGGCCACACCGAAATGCTGGCGCGAGCCTGCGGGCTCCCCGACACTGCCGTATCGATGATGCTCTGGCTCCCCATGCCGGCAGGTCCGGCCGGGGCGGGCGGGCTCGGCGTCGTGCATGTCACGCTCCACGAGTCGCTCTCCGGCGCGGTGGCCCGGTTGACCACGGAGGGAATCGAACAGGCGGGCGATCGGCTGGCTGTCCTGCTCACGTCACTCCTCGGCCGCCGCCCGCGGATTGCCATCGCGGCGCTCAATCCGCACGCCGGGGAGTCGGGCCTGTTTGGCGACGAAGAGTCCCGGCTGATCGTCCCCGCCGTGCGTCACCTGACGGAGAAGGGAATCGATGCCACCGGTCCGCTGCCGGCCGACACGCTCTTTCTGCGGGCCAGTCGTGGCGAGTTTGATGGTGTCGTCGCGCAGTATCACGACCAGGGCCACATCCCGATCAAACTGCTCGGCATGCACCGGGCTGTGAACATCACGCTCGGACTGCCGATGGTGCGGACGAGCGTCGCCCACGGCACGGCATTCGACATCGTCGGCACCGGCGCGGCCGATCCGGAGAGCATGCTGGCGGCCATCGACGCAGCCGTCCGGCTGACGGAGGCGGGCTGGCCGGGCACATCACAGCCTACGGCCGCAGCGGCGTCAGAAACTTGATGCGGCTGTCGGTGAGGTCGATCAGCCCGTCGATGGCTGGCTTGTAGACGAAGGCGGCGGCGTCCACCGGCTCGCCCAGCCGTACCTCGTAGAGTTCGAGTACGGCAATCGGCTCAGGCTCACGATCAGCCACGGGACGACTGCCCGGAATCGCCAGCCACTCGATGCGGAATGGAAACAGGTCGCGTTTGCCGATCGACAGCCTCACGCTCCAGGGCGTGCCATCGGGAAGCGCTGCAGCGGTGATGCCGCCTTCCTGCCGGGCGGCATCCTTGAGTGCTGGCAGCAGGGCCGCCAGCATCTCCGGATTCCAGCGGCCCTCGACTTTCCAGACCGGCAGGTCGTCGATCGTCGTCGGCTCCACCGACACGAACAGAAACCAGTCCCGCAGCAGTGACATCGTCCGCTGCACGCCGCCCAGATAGGGTGAGACCGGCGCGTCATTGTCAGGCTTGAGTTGCTGGAGCCGATCGCGGATGCGTCGCACGTCGAGCCGTTCGAGCTGCGGTGGCTGCTGCCCGATCCGCCGGTAGGACCAGGCAAACAGCCCGTCACATACCTCCAGCAGGTCAAAGGTCTCCGTGTCTGATTTCATCGACGACTCATAGCGATAGCGTTGATCCTCGCCGAGCCCCGACTGCACGTAGCGGCCCGCACCGACGAGCACGCGGTCATCCACACGGACACGCTGGCGGACGCGGGCCGATATCGATTCGGCCCGTCCCAGGGCCGCCAATGCGGCCGCCACGATCCGCTCGGCCTGAGCGGCCTGAGCAGCCTGATCGGCAGCGGGAACGGTGGCGGCATTTTTCCGGTAGACACTCTCGGCCGGCCCCACCTGAACCGGGGCGTCGGGGACGGCATTCGCTGCCGGCTGCGCCCAGCCCGAGCCGCCGGCGGGCAGGCACACGGCCGCCACCGCCAGTCCCAGCCAGGGGAGTGCCGTGGCCCCGCGGTACCGGATTCCCACAACCCGGGGTCGCAATGCAGGCAATCTAGGGAATGGGAAGAGCGTCACGATCAGATCGACTTTGAGGATTTTTCCAAAGAAACGGGGGCCGGAACGTCGAAGAACGAAGGGTGGCTCAAGGATTCAAGGCTTGAACCGGCCGGTCCCTCCAACTCGCGAAGAGTGTACGGGATCGGCGTTCAACCGGCCCATGCCGGAAGGCCTCGCATTTACGAGTCGGCAACACGATCCCGGTCCGGAGGTGATTCGATGCTCAACCGACGCCTGCAAGGTTTTGTCGGGTTCTCTTTGGCGGCCACGCTCACGGGGTGCCATATCCCGGCGAATTCGCCGCTGACAGGCCTGGCCCAGATCCGGCCCGTGGCTCCTCAGCACTCCAACGTACTGCCGCCGGCCGCGATGCTTCAGCATCCCGGCCCCGGCGTCGACGGCCCGGGACCAGGTGTGATCGCAGCCACCTCCTACGAGGCCGCGCTGGCGGCGTCCTACGCCGATGGCGACGGTAGTGGCGGCAGTTACGGCGGCGGCCCCGACGGCAGTGGCATGGCCGCGAGTGGCATGGGCGGTGCCTGCGCTGTCGGCGGTGGTGGTGGTGGTGCCGGCGGCATGAGTGGCATGGGCGGCATGGGTGGCATGGGTGGCATGATGGCCCCCACATCGCAGGTCGGCTTCATCGGCCCCGACGGCATGCAGGTGCGGTGGGACGTCTCGATGTCGGGAGGGTTTGATTCCACTCCGCTCGTGACTCCGGGCCGCTACGACTTCCCGCAGGGCGCCATCTATCGGCTGAAGATCACCGACATCCCCGGTCGGGAAGGGCTCGAACTCTACCCGACGCTCGAGGTGGCACCGGTCTCACCGCGAACGGCGGCCTTCCTGGCCCACAACGCCGTTCCGTTCCAACTCACCGAGGAAGACCTCGACCAGGTGACGACGGGCAACTTCGTCACCAAGGTCGTCTACCTGCCAGACCCCTGCTATCAAGAGCTGGCCGTCGCTGGCGTGGAAACCCTGGTGAGCACGCGACTCGATCCGGGCATCGACCCGGTCGTAGAGGCGGACCGCCGTGGCTCCATCCTCGCCATCATCCGTATCGGCAACAAGGATCTCGAATCATCTGGCATCGGCGGTGTCGCCGGGGCCAGCGGTGGCATCGTCTCGTCCGGCGGGGGCGGCACCCCCGTGGGCATGGCCGCGCCACTGGGCATGCCCTGCGGTGGCAATCCGTCGCAGGTCCCTCCCGCCTTCATCACCGGCATGAACGCGCCTCAATACGGCATGCCGATCACGGGCACGCCAATCGGGCTCCCTGGTCCGGCCCACATTCCGCTCGGTATTCCGGCCGGTCTGCAGAAGCACACGATCACCAACCACACGAAGATGCACATCCCGCCGCCGACCCGCGAACTCAAGCTGCATGTCCAGCAGAACCCCGGGCTCAGCTATCCGAAGCCCGCGCATCGGGCCTACATCGCCGAGAACCACGAAGTACCAAACATCATCCTCAAGCAGCCGAAAGAAGACCGCAAGCGGTGGGTCGACAACGGCGGGCCTGATCCCGATGCCCTCAACGCAGGCGTGGCCTGCCCGCCAGACGCACCGTGTCCGCCAGGTGAATGACCACCAGCCTGACTCGGACCATCCCACCGGTGTCGCTGCTCGTGCTCCACGAACTCCCGATTCCCGATGGTGTGGCTCCCCTCCCGCAGTGCCTGCTTCGATCGACGTCTCTTCTGAACGAACTCTGAACTTCACTCCCTCCGCACATCACTCCACATGAGGTATCACGCCAGGAACATCCGAACGGGGGCCGCGCTGACGGCTGGCCGCGGGCTCATGGTGACGGCGTTTCTCGTTCTGGCGACTGACACGGGCCACACCCGTGACGTCGCCGGGCCGAGGAGCAATTCCGCCACCGTGTCAGCACCGGGAGCGATTGGCGCCTCGCGGCAGCCGCAGCCCGGCCCCCGTCCGGAATCCTTGCTCCCTCATGGAGTGCAGCCGATCGAGATCCGCGGCCCGCAGGGGATGCAGATCGCGATCGAGACAGCAGAGGGCTGGTCTCCGGCACAGGCCGGTCCGCTGCGGATGGGGCTGGTCGTGGGCCACCCCTATCGACTGAGAATCACCGGCATCCCGCAGCACGAGGGTCGGGAACTCTTTCCCTCGGTCCGCGTGCTCGCAAAGCTCGTCACGCCTCCGGGCATGGCCTGGCGGTTTCCGGTGGAGATCGTCATCGATGAAGACGACCTCGCCCTCGCCCTCGCCGGCTCGCACGTCCGCCGCGTCGTCTACTCGGCCTGCGATCCCGACCTTCCCGACGTGGTGCCTGAGAGTTGGTTCGATGTTCGACCCGGGGATGATTGCCTGGACGTGGCCAGCACCCTTGGCGACCCCGTGGCGGAGGTGATCCTCGGAAACCGGGTGCCGACGGGATTGGCCGGCACGTCCTGGTCAGGGGATGCGCCATGAACGATCATCATCCGCGGTCTGACTCGCTGTCCGCCGATCATCAGCCGTGGCGTTGGCCGCGGCTGCTCGTCATTGCCACGGCCGCGGTGATCCTGGCGTCGTGCCGGTCGATCACGCAACCGCTCATGCTGCCACTGGCAGCCGTCACCGTGGCTCCCGTGGAGGCTGCAGACTCTGCTCCCGCGCCGCCTCGCATGCTCGAGCCAACGAGTGCCCGCCAGCCGTCGGTCCGCGAACGGTCTGCGCCGGTCGTGCAGACCGGCTGTGAGCAGTCGTGCGGTCCCCTGCCCCGACACCTGCCGCGTCTCGCCACCGGCGGCACGCCCGGCTGCAACACCTGTGGCACCAACGCCTGTCCACCGACCGTCTGCCTTCCGATCGCTGCGCCGGTGCCGATGATCGGCCCGTGCATGGTCTGCGACGGCGGCGACGCCCGCGCGCCTGCGATGCCTGTGGCCCGCTTCGGCCTCAAGAATCTCACCTCCGGCGACACGGTGGCCCGCTACCGGGCGGATGACGACGGCCCGGATTCGTGCGACGTGCATGTCACCGCCTCGAACTGCGCCTGCGTCTACGCGCCGCGGTTTGGCTCGGTTCGCGAGGTGACGCGCCCCCACGAAGAGGCCCAGCCAATTGGGCCTCGCGGACTGGCGCTCGACACCGGCACCGAGGCACAGATCGATCTGCAGCCGGTCTGCCGCAGCACGCAGGCGCTCGCCCCCGAGGCCGCGCGGAAGGCGTTGCCCGGCGTCGCCCTCGAGGAACGGCTCGGGCCGCTTGCCGTGGATCAGGGCGATCCGGTCCACGAATCCGACGGCCTGCTCGCGCCCGCCGAGGACGTGCTCGACGATCAACTGGAACGGGCCGAACTCGTGCAGACACCACGGATGATGGTCGGCTTCGACGTGCCGCTGGCATGGACCTGTGCCCGGGCTGCGATGGTGATGGTGGGCCGCCAGCAGGCCGAGGTGGTCGCCGCCGACCGCGGCACAGCCACGCTGCGACTGGAATCACCCGGTCGTGCCGAACTCACGCTCTGCAAGCGGGCCGGCAGCGACACGGCCAGGGCCGGCGAAGAACTCGACTTCATGATCTATCTCTACAACTCCGGCGATCGGGCACTCACCGATATCGTGCTCGTCGACGCCCTTCCCGGCCGACTCGAATTCGTGCCCGGTTCCGCCGCGGCCAACCAGCCGGCGGACTTCGTCACGGACACCGGCGACGACGGCTCGGTGGTGCTGAAATGGCAGTTTCAGCACACCTTCAAGCCGGGCGAAGGCGGATTCGTGCGGTTTCGGACGATCGTCCGCTAGCCGGACCGGGCCCGCGGGGGTTACGATCTCAGGCAGTGGATTGGAAACCCCTTTTCGTTTTTCTGAGGCCGTCATGCTCCACGTGCGTTCCCGTTTCTTCTCCGTGACCTCCCTGGCGCTGTGCGCGATCGCCGCCGTGATGATGATCGCCTCAGGCACGGTCCTGATGGCACGGCAGCCGGCCGCCGTGGCGGAGCCGGAAGCGGCCCAGGCGATGCCGAAGGTGCCGCCGCTGCCCAAGGGCACGCCGGAGGAGTTGATGGAGTTCATCGACGGCCTCAAGCAGGCGAATGTCCGGCCGGCATCGCGCAAGGAAATGATCGCCTACATGCGTGATGTGGCCGCGGTGTCGCTGGAAGCCGCCGATACGATTCTTGCGAAGGTGCAGCCCGCGGATCCGCTCCACGACCGCGCCGCGAAGATGAAGCTCGAAAGCCTGATGATGCTCGGCAGGTTCGGTGACGAAAAGGCGGCGGCCGACATGGCCACCTACGCCGCGTCCCTGACCAACAGCCCGTCGCGTGAACTGGCCAAGGAGGCGCAGCGACTGGTGCTCGTGGGCGAGGCGCAGACGGTCCTGTCGAGTGGCGACGTCAAGGCCGGCAAGGCGCTCGTCGAAAAAATGGCCACGATGCTCGCTGCCGATGCCGATGACGCGCAGACCGCCGGTCTGGCGATGCAGCTGGCCGGTGCCTTCGAGCACATGCCCGACGGTGAAGATGTGGCCGCCGCGGCCTACAGCAGCTTCGGGCCCATCATGGCCAAAAGTTCGAATGAACAAATTCGCACGATGGGCGAGAGCTTCGCCGGCACCCTTCGGCGGCTGTCGCTCCCTGGCCATCCGATGGAGATCAGCGGCACGCTCCTGAACGGTCAGCCGTTCGACGCGAAGTCGCTTGCTGGCAAGGTCGTGCTCGTCGACTTCTGGGCCACCTGGTGCGGCCCCTGTGTCGCCGAACTTCCCAACGTGCTCGAACAGTACGAGAAGTATCACAAGGATGGGTTCGAGGTGATCGGCGTCAGCCTCGACCAGGACCGCGAAGCCCTCGTGAAGTTCGTCGACGAGCAGAAACTGCCGTGGCCGATCCTGTTCGAGGAATCGAAGGGAGACGGCTGGCAGCATCCTCTGGCGACCTACTATGGCATCAGCGGCATCCCCACGGTGATTCTGATCGGCCGGGATGGCAACGTGATCACACTCAACGCCCGGGGTGAGAAACTCGGCGAGCAACTCGACGCGATCTTCAAGAAGGCGGGCTGACCATGCTCGCAGGAAGCAGACCGGCATGGCTGTGAATTCCTCGCGCGGCGTGATCTCGGCACGGGCCGGGGCCTTCGATTCCTCCGGCATCCGCAAGGTCTTCGACCTCGCGGCCCGGCTCGAAGACCCGATCAACCTCTCGATCGGCCAGCCCGACTTCGAGATGCCGCCCGCGGCCCGTGAGGCGGCCAAGGCGGCCATCGATGCCGGTCGGAACGGCTACACACCGACGCAGGGCATCGCCAGCTTGCGTCAACGTCTTGAGGAACAGGTTCAGCTGGAACTTGGCCAGCCTGACCGCCGTCTCTGCGTGACCAGCGGGTCGAGCGGGGCGTTGGTGCTCGCACTCATGGCCCTGATCGATCCGGGCGACGAGGTGATCATCTTCGAGCCGGCGTTCGTGATGTACAGGCCGTTGGTCGAGTTTCTTGGCGGCCGATGCGTGGTGATCGACACATCACCAACGTTTCGCATCGACCTCGATCAGGTCGCGGCTGCCCTGACTCCCGCCACCCGTGTGATTCTGCTCAACACCCCCGCCAATCCCACCGGCTTCGTGGCCGACGCGGAGACGGTGCGCGGTCTGGCAACGCTCGCCGAATCGCGTGGCGTGACGTTGATCAGCGACGAACTCTACCGGTCGTATTGCTACGACTCCCCCTTCGCCTCCCCTGCCCTGCACTCGGAGTCGGTGGTCGTGATTGACGGCTTCTCGAAATCCCACGCCATGACCGGCTGGCGGGTGGGCTGGGTGCACGGGCCGAAGCCGATCGTGGATGCCTGCACGATGCTGCAGCAATACACGTTCGTGTGCGCACCGCAGGCGGGGCAGTGGGCGGCGCTTGCCGCGCTCGACAGCCCGATGGATCTACCGCTGGCCGAGTGCCAGCGAAAGCGGGACAAACTCATGGCCGGCCTTCAGGACCACTACCGGTTCGTGCAGCCGGGGGGAGCGTTCTATCTCTACCCCGAGGCCCCCGGCGGTTCGGGAAAGGCCTTTGCGGACCGGGCCGTGGAACAGGAAAAGCTGCTGGTCGTTCCGGGCAGCGTGTTCGGCCGGGCAGACAGCCACTTTCGGATCGCCTATACGGTCTCGGATGCAATGCTCGACCGGGGCATTCTGGCACTGCAGCGGCTTGCCAGATCGTATGCATAGCCGGGGCAGCGCGGCCGACGACGATGTGCTCGCCTTCGACATCGGCGGCGCCAACATCAAGGCCGCCAACGGGCTCGGCTGGGTGCACAGCGAGCCGTTCGAACTCTGGCGTCGGCGTTCGGAACTGCCCGCGGTGCTGACGCAGATCTTGGCTCCGCGGCACCCTCGCCGCGTCGTCGCCACGATGACGGGAGAGATCGCCGACTGCTATGCCTCGCGGCATGAGGGCGTCGCCGACATCGTCGGCAGCCTGACGGCGTCCGTACGTGCCACCGCCGGTTCGGCGTGCCCGGTCGGCATCTATCTCGTGGATGGCACGATCGTGCCTCCGGAGGAAGCGCTTCGCAGGCCGCTCGCGGCAGCTGCTTCCAACTGGCACGCCGTCGCCTGCCTGGCCGCCACGCTCGTCACCGCCGACCGAGCGTTCGTGATCGACATCGGCTCGACGACGACCGACATCGTGCCACTTGTCGACCGCAGGCCCGCAGCGACCGGCCACGATGACGTCACCCGCATGGCCACCGGCGAACTGGTCTACACGGGTGTCGAGCGGACGCCGGTGGCGAGTATCGTGCGGTCCCTGCCCTGGCGTGGTCGGCTCCATCCAGTGGCCAGCGAACTCTTTGCACAGGCCCTCGATGCCTGGCTGCTGCTGGGCGAACTCCCCGAGGACCCCAGTTCCAAC
>CANETO010000045.1 GCA_947440895.1 Planctomycetaceae bacterium
CCTTCCGGAGCAAGCTGCTCGCAGTTCGCCCGATCGCCACCCCCCCTGCCCTCATGTGGGCTGTTGTTTCGACAAGAGCCCTAGCGGAAGCCTCAGCCCATGGATGTGTCGTCGCGGACCATGATCGGGTCGCTTCGGCAGAGGATGACCAAGGCCCTCACGTCGTTTACGGCGTGGGCCTATGAGGTCATCGACGCGATCGGACGCTGCTGGTTTCTGCTGTTCGCGACGCTCTTCGTCGGGATCACGATCGCCTTCGTTCCCCAGGGACGAGAGGCCCTCTGGGCCGCGAGTGGACCTGCACATGCCTGGCAGGTGCGGGCCTTCTTCATCACCAGCACACTGGGAGCGGTGCTGGTGACGCTGTTTGCATCGCAGATTCTCGAGTCGAGACGCGAGGACGAGATCGCCGGCTCCGGCCTGCGCGGCCATGCCTGTTTCACGGTGCCAGGAATGCTCGGCTTGCTCGCCGCATTCCTTGTGCCGCTGCTACTCGCCTCCCTCGTCGGCAGCAGCCCATTTCTCCTGCCGCAGCGTCGCAAGGAGCTGCAAGAGCTGGGGATTCTTTTTCAGACGTTGGTCATGCCCGCCATCGTCGTGGCACGGTGCCCGACGGTTCTGGCGCACCTTGTCCGCCCCTGGACGCTGGATCGTGGTCAACTTCTCGGCAGCGTCGGCGTGCTCATGTTCTTCCTGCTCAGCCTCGTCCTCTCGTCCTCCCCTTTCGTGACGGGCGCTCTGGTGCTCTTCGTCGGTCTTGCAATCCTCGACGGCCTCTGGTGGCAGGTCGGGCTTGGCGCAGCCACGCGCCGCTGGCGCAGGTGGGCGGGGCTCGTTCTGTCGATCGGCTGGATCGTCGCGGGCTGCTGGGTTGCTGCCGCCCCGGAGTCGCGTGCCCCGGTGATCGGCTCGGCGACGGTCATTCTGTTCGCCGTGTACTTCTGGCTCGCACTGGCGTACGTGCTCTTCTTTTTTCTCGGCCGATGGCTGAGCCAAGGCGTCTCGATCGCTCTTTTTATCACGGTGCTGGGCCTCTTCCTGTCCGGGCCGTTCAATATGCATTCGGTGCGGACGATCGCCGCCGGGCAGTCCGCATCGCCTGCGGCTCAGGGGCAGCTGTCGCAGCACATCGACGCCTGGCTCGAAACGCGTCGCAGCGAAATCGAATCGGCTGGATCACCCTACCCCGTATTCATTGTCTCGGCCGAAGGTGGCGGCATCCGCGCGGCGTTCTGGACCGCGGGACTCCTCTGTGCGATCCAGGATGCGGAGCCCGCGTTCTCCGATCATGTTCTCGGCATCAGTGGCGTTTCCGGGGGAAGCCTCGGCGCGGCCACGTTCGCCGCGCTCGTTGGTGAGGCACAGCGGAGCGCGATCGAGGTACCCCAGAGCGATGGCGACATGGGCCCGTTGCAGAGCCTCGCCGGCAAGGTGCTGGGGCGGGATTATCTATCGCCCGTACTCGCGACCATGCTGATCCCGGATGCGATCGCCTGCCTGCTGCACGGCGAATGGGCAGCGGACCGGGCGGCGGTTTTGGAGCGGGCATTCGAACTCGGCTGGCGGCAGGCGGTGGGAACGGATGCCTTCCAGGACCCGATGACTGCCCTGTGGCGTGATGCCGCCATGCACCGCGTGCCAACCCTGTTCATGAACAGCACCGAGGCGGCGTCCGGTCAGCGGATCGTCAACAGCCCCGTCGTCCTCGATCCTGGCCTCTCGTCGGCGATCTCCCTGCCGGTCACGATTCCGCCGCATTCGCTGCGGCTGAGCACGGCGGTCTTGCTGAGCGCACGGTTTCCGGCGATCAGCCCGATCGCGAGCCTCGGCGAGACGGCCGAGGACGGCCCCCTCCACGTCGTCGATGGCGGCTACATGGACAATTCTGGGACACTGACGGCGGCCGAGGTCGTCGAGGCGCTGGCCGCATCGGCCGAACGCATGGGGCTCGCAGACCGTATTCGCACCATTGCAATCGTGATCACCGACGAACCGATCGCGTTGAACAAGCAGGAGTCAAATGCCGACAGGCGAAGCCGCGCAGGCATCGTCAGCACCGCTGTCGGAGCGTTGCTGTCCCCCTTCGAGACGCTGAACCATGTCCGCAAGGCGCTCGCCAAAAAACACTGCGAATCGCTGACCACCCTGATCCACGGCCAGGGAGGCGAGGTCCTCGACGGCTTCGCGCTGAAGGCGAGCCGGGTCGAATTTCCCCTGGGATGGATGCTCGCCCCTGCGACCCGCGCGGCGCTCACGCAGCAAATCAGGGATCTGAAGTCCGACCCCCGCGGTGACCTGCAGCACATCAAGAACCTCATTCGGGCCGGTCAGCCCCAACAATGACGCCGGACATGCCAAATGCTGCTTCAGTTTGACTCAAGATTCGATCGCACACAACGCTGCCACGCTCCACACTGAGGCACGATGAGTCGTGGGAGCCGTGGCATCCGCGGATGTGCCCCAGTGAGGAGGGCAGGACGGAGAAAAGTGAAGCCGTCTTTTTCGAAGATGTCACCGCCGGTCTGTGCAATCCACTCGATGCCTATACTTGTAAAGCCAACCGGCCGGATGTACCGTTTGCCACGTGGCATGTCGGGGGAGAATGGTGATGACAGTGAGCACCACAAGTAACTCAAGTGCCGATATCCCTCCCAGGCCTGAGCCGCGACCGGACTTTATTTCGCGAGATGAGGCTGTCAACGCCGGTAAGGGCTTGCAAGTCAAGGTACCGCACGCACTCCATGCCGAGTGGCGTTCTTCCGGCCAGACGCGTGATCCCGTCAGCATTCTCGAGGAATCCAACCGGGACCGCGTAGCCGAACTGATACCCATTCGTTATGGACGCATGGTTCGGAGTCCTTTCACGTTTCTACGCGGGTCAGCCGGGCTGATGGCGGCTGACCTGGCGACGACCCCGGCCAGCGGCATACGGGTCCAGGCCTGTGGGGATTGCCATTTACTCAACTTTGGCTTTTTTGGCTCGCCAGAACGCAATCTGATCTTCGACATCAATGACTTTGACGAGACACTCCCGGCGCCCTGGGAGTGGGATATCAAGCGTCTCGCCGTGAGCTTTGCAGTGGCCGCGCGCGATAACGACCATGCCGACACGACAGCTGCAGCCATCCGCTGCACCCGCGCCTATCGAGAGGGGCTGCGTGACTTTTCGAAACAGAGTCCACTCGAGACGTTGTACACGCGGCTGGATGGGCACACCTTGATCGACATGGCCACTGGTGCCAAGGACAGGAAACGCCATGCCAAATATGTCGATAAGGCTCGGCAGCGGTTGGGCGAGCAGATCGTGCCAACAATTACCGACGTGGTAGGCGGACGCCATCGTCTGATCGATCAGCCACCGCTGATTTACCATGCCACTGCCGCATTGCATGACGCCGACGTGGCCATGGCACTCGAAGCGTATCGCCTCTCTCTGTCGGACGAACTGCACGGGTTACTGGATCGCTACCGCCTGGAGGACACCGCCATCAAGGTGGTTGGCATCGGCAGCGTGGGTACTCGCACCTATATCGGCCTGTTTTTCTCCCGCGACAATCACCCGCTCCTTCTCCAATTCAAGGAAGCCAGGCCCTCGGTGCTTGAGCCTTATGCGGGGAAGAGTCGTTACGAGAATCAGGGACAGCGAGTGGTCATGGGGCAACGCCTCATGCAGGCGTGCAGCGATATTTTTCTCGGCTGGACGCGGAGCCGGCTGGGCCACGATTACTTTGGGCGTCAGTTACGGGACATGAAGTTTTCCCTACCTGTCGATGGCTATGGGGCCAGGGAACTCAAGCACTACGCCAAGGTGTGTGGCTGGGTTCTGGCGCGTGCCCATGCCAAGTCCGGCGATGCGGCCATGATCAGCGGTTATCTGGGCAAATCTGATCAATTCGACTTGGCGATAGGCGCATTTGCCGAAGCGTATGCCGACCAGAATGAGCGTGACCATGCGGCGCTGGTGGCAGCCGTCAAAGCCGGGCGTGTCGAGGCACTGATAGAGGACGACCTCTGAGGGTCTCCATCACGGCCGCCGCAGAATCGCAGGCGCGAAGGTCGCGTCGTCCAGATTCACGTTGAGCGTCACGTTCGTGTACGTGAATTCCGCCATCAATGGCGGCTGTTGGCCAGGCGTTTCCGGCCAGTCGTACACGTCAAAACGAACCGGCACGTGCAGTTCGGAATCGATGGACATGCTGGCGCTGTAGAACTGCAGGCCGTCGCGGCGCCGCGGATGCGTGATCCGCAGCATCTGGCAGGGGCGACCGTTGATCGTCGCGGTTGTGATGTGCTCGACGATCGTGTTGTCGCCTGATGGGTCGGCTACAACATCCTGCTCCAAGGTGCGGATCGTCTTGTCGAGTAGATGCGAGAACCCGATCTCGTTGATCGGCATGAGGCTCTCCCGTTTGACGCTCTCGCCAAACGGATCGACATCGATAACGACGTAGCCGAAACGCCTTCCACCCTTGCGGACAAGCAGCTTGTTGTCGTTCTGGCCGGCAACGAAAAGGGCTCGCCGTCCTTCGACATCGGAGGGGCCGAGAAACTCGAGCAGCACGCTGAGCGGCTGCGTCTCCTGCCCGCCCGCATAGGTTTGCTCACGCAGGCGCATGTCGATGAAGTAATAGTCCTGCAGTTCGCCATCGATCCGCTCACGCTTGGTGACCCGGCACGTGAAGTCGCGGACGGTGTGCTGCAGGTAGGCACGCTCTTCGTGGGCGAATTTCAACACCGAAGCGAGTGGATGGTCGGACACCGGCCGCGGAACGGCGACGGCTGGCCGAAAGGCTTCGGCTTGCGTGGCTGAGGTTGGCGTGCCAGAAGCCGGCGTGGTGGCGGCCGTGCCAGCCTGCTGGGCACGAACGCCCTGGAGGCCCGAAACAGTCCCGCTGAACGTCAGCAGGAACGCCACACCTGTGCGAAGCCATCGTCGGGACATGACATGATCCTTCGAGAAGAGATCCCGAGCAACGTCATGATACCAGTCGTTGATCAAGGTCCTAGAAAATTCGTCAGCCCGGGGAGGCCCCGCAGGGCCGTAGAGTCAGCCTATTCCATCCATTCCCTGCCACTCGTCGGATCGCGCCGATCGTGACCTACCCCCTTCAACGGCGACACTTCCAAAGTGAGAGTCGCGCGCCGCCCACAGCCCCTTGATGGGGGGTTCGTTCACTGCTAAGAAGGAATCCACGGGCGACGGGCCTGCTTGCCCAGGGTGCCTTGCCTGTTGGTACGACATGGCTCTAGCGGCAGGGGTGCGGCAATGCAAAGGGACGACGCGCGGATAGAGGCGGTATTAAGCGAACTTGCCGATCTAGGTCGGCGGATCGGGCAACGGGCCGGCGAATTAGCGAGGCTCACCGCGACGACATATCGGTCGCCAGGCGCGTCCAACGCCGACAGCACGCAGTCCCTCGCCGCGGCGGCAGCCGAGTTAGCCGCCGGGGCAGCCACCGTGGTGGCCGTCAGCGCCAACGCCGAGAACGGAGCCGCAAACCGCGACACCGCCACCCCACGGCAACCGATCACGCAATCAGAGCCACAGACCCGCGGGACGACGCTCGCTTCGCAGCGCCATGAGAGCCGCTCGAATGCGGTGAAGCAGCCATCGACAGACATTCGCAAGAGCGCTGCCAAGGTCGCGGATCGCCGCGGGCGACCCGCTGGCTCTGGTCCGTCCCCGAAGAAGGTCGCCCGCATCCCCCGCTCGCGGCCGTTGGCGACTCATCGAGCGATTGACGGCGTCTGCGATTCCCGTCGTTGGCGGCAGGCGTTCGGGCCGATGGTCACCAGCAGCGTGATCCACGCCGTGGCGATCATCGTCTTCGCCATGACTTTTATCGCCGGCGTCAAGACGGAACAGCTGGCGATCACCCTCGAAATTGGCGCAGAGTCAGCCACCGAGGAGCTGTCACCGATCGCGATCGAGGCATCTGATCCGCTGGCCGCTGATCCATTTCCGAGTGGCGAAAATGAGCTGGCGGAACCGCTTTCGGAGCTGGACGCCGTCGCCGAGATGGCGAATCATGCTGTGGAACCAGCGATGCCTGAAGTCGAGCCCACCGCCGTCCTGCCGGCAGCATGGTCAGCCCCGACTTCCCTGGAGTCGGCCGATCTTGGGGGCATGCTGTCCGAGATCGGGATGGGGGCGGGGAATCGTGCGGGTGGTGCACGGGGCGGCGGCAATGCCGGCGGAGCGACCGGCCGCGGCGATACCACGTTCTTCGGCCGCAACGGAGAGGGCCGCAGCGTCTGCTTCCTCTGCGATAACTCCAACAGCCATTCCAACGGCGGCTTTCATGTGGTGCTTGAGGAGGTAGCCAGGGCGGTCGACGCTCTCCCTGAGGACCAGTCGTTCTTCGTGGTCTTCTTCAGCGACGCCGCCTATCCCCTCTTTCATCCCGAACCCGCCGACGCGCTGGTGCCTGCCACTCCGGCGAACAAGCGGAGGCTGCGGTCGTGGCTCGGCACGGTCGAGATGTGTCAGGGCGGCCAGGGCATCCACGAGGCCGTGAAAACCGCCGGCACGATCGACCCAGACACGGTGTATCTCTTATCCGATGGCGAGTTCACGGCGAGTGTTGTGGACCGCGTCGTGGCAGCCGAGTTCGGCGACGCCGTCGTGCACACGTTCGGCATCCAGCAGTCGGCTATCGACCGGCGGACGGGGCAGGTTGACCCGGACAGGCTTCTCGAACAGCAGGGCTACAACCACAATCTACTCACGATCGCGACGGCCCACGGCGGGGGCTTCACGCCGGTGAACATCCCGCCCGCGGCTTCCGCACTCGAGCGGGCGCGGCCCATTCCGAAGAACCGTTCCCGCGGGGCGGTGTGGGGACTCAAGCTATGAGCGACCGGCCGAGGAGAGATCGCACGTGCGGCGCACTGTCATCGTGCGATGTCTCCGCGATTGCGTGACAACGGCGGGCTGACCTGACACGATGAAGGTCATTCATTCGCCATGCGAGGCCGCTACCGCTATGCAACGACGGACATTCATCAAGGTGATCGGTGAGGCGTGTGCCGCGCTGTCGGTCGTTCCCCGGCCGGTGGGCAAAGTGGCACGGGCCGAGGGGCCGCAGCCCCCGCCTGTCGCCGGACTGCCGGGGCCGAGCCCATACGAGTCCGACTGGGAGACGGTTTTGAAGGTGCTGGACGACGCCGCACGCACCTACCATGAGCCGTGGGATGATGCCACGTGTCGAACCCTGATGAAGGGCGGCTACCTGGGGAACGGCGACTTCGGTGCGCATCTGGGCGGCACCATCCATTCTCTGACGTATTACCTGGGAAAGAACGGATTCCATGCCGGAAACGATGTGGCCGCAGGACGCTACAACCAACACATCCTGAATCTCGCAATGCTGACCATCGAGGCCGCCTCGGGGGTGGAGTCGGCGGTGGAGTCGGAAAACGCCTACAGCGTGACCCAGGACATCAGGAACGCGGAGGTGCGAACCGAGTGCACACTGGCGGGCTCAGTGGTTTGGACTCGGGCCTACCTGTCGCCCTCGACCAACGCGATGGTGATCGAGCTATCCACACCGAGCGGCCAGGACGTCCGCCTGCAGGCGACGCTCTCCGTCATCGGGAATGCTCATGTGACCAAGACCGCGGGCGTGGCCGGCTCGACGGCATGGGTCACCAAGGAACCAAACGCCGAGGGAGCGCCCTTCTCGGTCAAGGGCGCGGTGGCAGTCAAGGTGATGGGCGCCACGGCCGACCTGACGAGCGACAACGCCACGTGCTCCCGGATGGCCTTCACGCTGCCCGCCAGCGGCGGGACGGTGAGGCTCTTCCTGCAGGCCGAACACACGAAGAATGCACCGTCACCGCTGGATTCCGTGCTGGCTGCGGTCAGGGACATGGATGATGACGGCATTGTCCAGATCGACACGCTCAACAGGGCCTGGTGGAAGGCCTTCTGGCTCCAGTCCTATCTGAAGCTCGGTGATGACCTGCAGAACTCCTGGTACCACCATCTCTTCATGATGGGGTCGTGTGCTCGCAGCGGCGGTGCCAGCGGTCCCGGCAATGCCCCCGGGCATTGGGGCCCCTGGAATCGGGCCGACGACATGATGTGGTTCAGCAACCTCGGCATGAACTACAACGCCCAGAACCCCTATTACGGCACCTTCTCCGCCAACCACGTCGACCTCGTCGACCCCTATATCGAAACCGTCAAACACTACACGGAGAATACCGGGCGGAAGCGGGTGATTAACCGTTGGGTCTCGCCGCAGATCGCCGCCCACATGCCGGCGAACTGCCGGGGTGTGGAGAACGAAGGCTCCTTCACCTCACACGGCACCTCCTGTGGCGGCGGCGAGTATGGGGAAGAGGATTGCTGCATGGCGACCAACGCGGTGTTCGGCATCGTGCCCATCGTCTGGAAATGGAAATACGGGCAGGACAGGAACTTTCTGGCCAAGACCTGCTATCCGCTCATGCGGGCCGTCGCAGACTTCTACGACGATTACATCGGGCAACCCGTGGACGGACGGTACGAGGTCTACGGTTCAGTGCACGAGGGGGCGGACTGGTTTACGAAGAACGACATGTTCAGTCTGGGTTCGATCCGATTTTTGTACCGGGAAATCATCGCCGCGAGCGTCGAACTCCAATGTGATGCCGACCGGCGTGCCCATTGGCAGGACATCCTCGACAGAATGAGCGAGTACCCTCTCCAGGAATGGGAAAACACGGTGACGTTCAGGCCGGATTCGGTCCACGACATCATGGAGGCGCTGCACTATCAGGGAGGCGCCCGGAACACCGGGGTGATGTTCACCACCACCTTCGACAATATCAGCCATGACACCTTGCCGGCCTATCGGATTGCCACCTGCCGCACTCTGGACAAGGGCGACATGTTCCACCCACAGCGGTGGTGTGGCTGGCAGAACGGCAACGACTTCGGAATGATGTTCGTGATGGCCGTCCGAGCCGGCTACCGCCCGGATCGCGTGATCCGGGCAATCAAAGCCTGGACGCCAGAGCCGAATGGCATCGTGTCCCAGAACGAAGGGGGCGGCATTGAGACGGCGGGCATCGTCGAGGCCATCAACAACATGCTTCTGCAGAGCCACGACGGCGTGATTCGGATCTTTCCCAACTGGGATCAAGCGATCGACGCCGAGTTCAAGCGACTGCGGGCCGTGGGCGCCTTTCTCGTCGAGGCGAGCTACCTCGCTTCTGACCAGAGGGTCGACGGGGTGCGAATCTTCAGCGAGAAGGGCAACCGATGTGTGCTGCAGAGCCCGTTCGAAGGGGCGTGCGTCCGTGTGACCCGGGCGGACAACCGGCAGACGGTTGCGACCGATCAGGACGAGGATACGTTCACGTTCCGGACGTCAGCCGGGGCGACCTATGAGATTACCCGTGCCGAGTGCATGCCGCCTCCGGTCGGTGCGCCAGTCATCACGTTGCATCCCGCATCGGGGACGGTCGTGTTCCCCGGCACGGCGACCTTCAGCGTGACGGCGACAGGCAAGGGCTTGTGCTACCAGTGGCAGAAGAACCGTGTCGATATTCCAGGGGCAACCTCCGCCACCTACACCACGCCTGCGACGACGCTGTGGGATATCGGCAGTGGGTATCGGTGCGTCGTCTCCAATCCGATCGGCACCACCCGAAGCCGCTCCGGGATTCTGAACCCAGACAACGAGAGCCCCCGGGAGGGCAAGATCTGAGGCGTCAGGGCGTGCTCTTCGCCGCCATGAGCGAGGCGAGGAGGTGCTTCACCTTATCCTCGATGAGGTCGCGGACGCCGTTGAACTGCTCCGGCGTCATGTCCCGCGGATCAGGAATCTTCCAGTCCACTCGCTCACCGGCTCGCACCAACGGGCATTCGTCACC
>CANETO010000046.1 GCA_947440895.1 Planctomycetaceae bacterium
CGTGGCCGACAGCCGGGCGAGATCACGGCGGTCATTTCCCAAGGCATCCAGGCGGGCATGCGGGCGGATTATCCAACGACCATCCACGCCGGAGGTACCTGGTGCGAGGCTGCGGCGCTCGTGCTCGATGCCGTGCAGGCTGGCGACCTCGTGCTGCTCCAGCCCGATACGGTGGACCAGGCGGTGTCGTGGCTGGCCGAACGCTACGGCAGTCGGGTGCGAGAGACGCAGTTTGACCAGATGGCCGGACTGATCGTGCGTGATGCCGAGGAGCGCCTGCCCGCACCAAGCGAGCCGGTCGAGGTGCGGAACGGCCGACGGGGCCGGTCGGTGCTGGCCGTACGGGACATCGCTGTGGGTGAGACCGTGCTCAAGGCCTGGGGACCACAGGCCCCGCGGCGGTCGCGGCATTCGATGCAGGTGGACGTCGACACGCATATCCTCCCGGACGGCGTCATGGTGCTTGTGAACCATTCCTGCGCGGCCAACTGCGGCGTGCAGATCCGTCCGGGCAGTCGGGAAATCGAGGTGCGTGCCCTGCGTCCGATCGCGGCTGGCGAGGAGATTACATTCGACTACAACACGTTCGAGTATGAACTCGACCATGGGGGCAGTCAGTGCACCTGCGGTGCGGACACCTGCCGTGGCCGCGTGCCCGGATTCAAGCACGTGGCCGCTGAAGTGAAGGCCCGCTACGGCGAATACATCGCCGAGTATCTGCGGACTATCGAGACCGGTGCGAAGGTGCCCATGGGGGCGTGAATGACTATTTCAACCCTGGCCGGCGGTCGATTGCGCCCCGAACACCCAACTGTTCGGGGTGACGGGCGATCTTGTCGGTGAAGACCCGGACGTCATCCACGATCGGCCGCAGTTCCTTGGTGAGCTTGTTGACGGTGGCAGCCGCCTGCGCGAGGTCGTCGTAGACCTTCGGGTCGCGAACGAGCTTGCCGAGGGTGCCCTGCGACTCGTTCAGGGCCTTGGTGAACATCGCCGCCTGCTGCAGCGTCGTGTCGAGCCGGCCGATCGTGACGTCGATCTGGGCCACCATCGCCGCGCCACGGTCGCCGAGCGGCTTGGTCAGACCCTCCAGATTGCGAAGGTTGCGGTCGGCGGTGTCCACCGTATTGCCGATGCCCTGGACGGTCTTGCGGAGATCGGCCACGACCTCGGGCAGGGCCGAGAGCGTGTCCTTGATGTCCTCGCGGGTCGCTGGATCGCCCATCACATCGTCAATGTTCTTCATGGCGGTGTTGAAGGAGTCGAGGGCCGACTCCGTCTTTCGCATCATCTTCTCGAAGCGGTCATCGCCCCCCATGAACATCTTGTCCATGTTCGTCGTCAGCTTCTGAACCGAGTCGCTGGCCTGCGCGAGCGAATCGAGCGCGCTGCCGAGTTTCGGCTCGAGTGTCGTGAACATCTCCATGGGATCTCTCGAGACGGCGCCCACGAGCACCTCGTTCTTTTCGAGCCGCTGCCTCGGCGGCACGATGTGCCCCGGCACCAGTTGGATTTCGGCGTCGCCCAGGATCGTGCTGGAAATGCGGGCCACCTCGTCGCGGTAGATCGGCACGTAGGAGTCGATGTCGGCGACCACGCTGACGCCGCCCCGCTCGTCGAGCATCACGCTCGTCACCCGGCCCACCAGGATGCCGTTCTTGCGAACCGGCGTGCCTCCGGCTACGCCGCGGGCGTCATTGAAGCTCATTTTCAGCGGATAGGTGGCCTGCACAAGCGACGGCAGGTCGCCAAAGAGCACGACCAGGATGCCGGCGATGATGGCCGTGGCCAGCACCATCACGCCAACACGAAACTGCATCACGCGGTCGGTCATGAACGCTCCTCCAGAGACTGTTCGTCCTGCAGTTCGGTGAGACGGTTGCCCGCCCGCCCTTCGACGAACTGGCGGATGCGGGGCTCGCGGGAGCGGTCGAGATCTGCCGTCGTGCCCGCGAACACGATCTGCGACTCCCCCGGGGAGAGGCGAAAGAGCGGATAGAGCATGATGATTCGGTCGGCCACTTTGCGGGCAGTGTTCATATCGTGCGTCACCACCACGCTCGTGACGCGGGGCCGCTCCTTCACCCGCAGGATCAATTCGTTGATGACGTCGGTCATGATCGGGTCGAGGCCGGTCGTCGGCTCGTCGTAGAGGATCACAAGCGGGTCGAGGGCGAGGGCCCGGGCCAGGCCGGCCCGTTTCCGCATACCACCGGAGATCTCCACCGGCTTCTTGCCGAGCACGCTTCTGGGCAGGCCGACTTCGTCGACGAGCGAGGTGACGATCTCGTGGGCCTCGGCCGCCGCGATGCGGGTATGTTCGCGGAGCGGAAAGGCGATGTTGTCGGCGATCGTGAGGCTGTCAAAGAGGGCGGCCCCCTGGAAGACGAAGCCGTAGCGGGTGCGGAGGTGGGCCAGATCACGTTCCCGCATGGCGGAGAGCGATCGGCCTTCGAACCGCACCTCCCCCCGGGCGGGCCGCACGAGGCCGATCAACGTCTTGAGCAGCACCGTCTTGCCGCAGCCGCTCTCGCCGAGCACCACGAGCGTCTGCCCGGCGGGAATGTCGAGCGAGATGTCCCGCAGCACCTGATGCTGGCCGAACTGAACGGAGAGCTGTTCGACCTGGAGCAGGGGGGGCTCGGCCTGGTCGCGGTGGGCTGTAGGCAGGGGGGCGGTGGCGGGCATGGTGGTGGCTGACTCACAGGAGTCGGCGCGGGCCCTCCGGGCGGAAGAAGTCGTGCACGTTGTTGAGCCAGATGCCGAGGAACAGATCGAGCAGCAGGATCAGCACGAAGGAATGAACGAAGGCGTTGGTCGCCGACCTCCCCACTCCCTCGGCGCCGTGGCCGCAGTGGAAGCCGTGATGGCAGCTCACCAGTGCGATGGCGGCCCCAAAAAAGAAGCTCTTGAAGATGCCCATCAGAAAATCGAAGGCATCGACGTAGGCGCGGGAGTTTTCCCAGTAGTGGTGGTAGTCGATGCCGAGCAGGAGATGCGAATAGAGATAGCCACCGAGCACCCCCATGAAGTCGGCCATGATGGTCAGCGCGGGGATGAGAATCAGGCAGCCCAGGAACCGCGGCACGACGAGGTAGTAGATGGGGTTGGCACCCATGCACTCCAGTGCATCGATCTGCTCCGTGACCCGCATCGTGCCGAGTTCGGCAGCCATGGCGCTTCCCACCCGGCCGGCGAGCATGGTGGCCGCCAGTACCGGCCCCAGTTCGCGGACGAGAGACAGGTTGATCACCGACCCCAGCCGTGTCTCGAGCCCGATGGCCTTGAACTGGGCATAGCTCTGCACCGCCAGCACCATGCCAATGAAAAGACCGGTGAGCGCGACCACGGGCAGCGACATCACGCCGATCTGGTAGAAGGCCGGCAGAAGCACCTCCCGCCGTTGCCGGCGGGCGAAGATCCAGCCGACCGTCTGGAGGGCGAAGAGCGACACGTCGCCGATGGCTGCCACCCTGCCGATGGCGAATTCACCGAGATTGGCGATCTGGTTGGCAAACCAGTGGCCGACGCCTCCCGTGGCAGACGCAGTGTCACCCGGCGGGGAGCCGGTATCGACCGGTGCTGTGGGCTCTGGTGTCTCGGGCGTTTGGGTCATGTTCCGGTTCCGATTCGTGCGCGTGCGCAGGAGCGCGCGGCGATCCCTACCGGTTGTTTCGGCCGTGCGGGTCAGGCAACTTGAGCCGACCATGCCGGAATCGCGGCGCCACGGCAGGATGGGCAAGGGGCGGCCGCCCCGCCCTGCACATCGCCCGCTGGCACGGCCAACGCCGTCCAGTCGTCAATCGATGCCGGTGCCCAGACCCCCCAGGGTCAGGATGCCGATCCCTCGGTGGGGGCGGCTGGGCCGCTGGCCACCGGCTCGGCCGTCGTGATGCCCTTGAAGACGAGTTGCTTCTTGCCGGCCACCTCGACGCAGTCGACCTGGATCAGGTCCTTGCCCTCGAACTCGCCCTTGAGCAGCTCCTCCGAGACCGGGTCCTCGATGAAATTCTCCAGCGCCCTCCGCAGCGGGCGGGCGCCGAAGTCGGTGTCGGAGCCCTTCTTGATGAGGAACTTCTTCGCCTCTTCGGTCAGATCCAGCTTGAGCCCGCGCTCGATGAGACGCTCGCGGACCTTCGCCAGCTCGATATCGATCACCTGCTTGAGGTCCTCGACCGTGAGATGATGGAACACGATCACGTCGTCGAGGCGGTTCAAGAACTCGGGGCGGAAGACCCGCTCGATCCGCTCGTTCACACGGCCCTTCATGCCGTCGTAGCTGGCGTCGTCGTCGGGCTTCTGGAAGCCGAAGGCCGACTCGTTCTTGATCGCCTCGGCACCGGCGTTGGTCGTCATGATCACGATCGTGTTGCGGAAGTCGACGTTCCGCCCAAACGAGTCGGTGAGCCGACCCTCCTCCATCACCTGCAGGAGCATGTTGAAGACGTCGGGATGGGCCTTCTCGATCTCGTCGAGCAGCACGACGGCGTAGGGACGACGACGGATCTTCTCAGTGAGCTGGCCGCCCTCCTCGAATCCGACGTAGCCCGGGGGCGCGCCGATCAGACGGCTGACGTTGTGCTTCTCCATGTATTCGCTCATGTCGATCTGAATGAGCGCGTCGGCATCGCCGAACATGAACTGCGCGAGCGCCTTGGCAAGCAGCGTCTTGCCCACGCCCGTCGGCCCGGCGAACACAAACGAGCCGATCGGCCGCTTCGGGTCCTTGAGCCCGGAGCGACTGCGACGGACCGCCTTCGACACGCTCTTGATCGCGGCCTCCTGGCCGATGACACGCTTGTGGAGTTCGCCTTCCATCCCCATCAGTCGGGCCTGGTCTTCGGTCGACATCCGCGTGAGCGGGATGCCGGTCATCTTCGAGACGACCTCGGCCACGACCTCCTCGTCGACGACGCCGTCGGCCTCGCGGCTCTTGTCCCGCCAGTCGCGGGTCATCGTCTGCTTCTTCTTCTTGAGCTTGTCGGCCTGGTCGCGGAGCGCCGCCGCCTTTTCAAAGTCCTGATTGGCGACCGCCTCTTCCTTCTCCTTGTTGAGCTTCTCGACCTCGTCGTCGATCTCCTTGAGATCTGGCGGCTTGGTCATCGCCTTGAGGCGGACGCGGGCGCCCGCCTCGTCGATCACGTCGATCGCCTTGTCAGGGAGGCAGCGGCCTGTGATGTAGCGGCTGGAGAGATCGACTGCCGCCTCGAGGGCCGCGTCGGTGATGCTGACGCGGTGGTGGGTCTCGTAGCGGTCGCGGAGGCCCTTCAAGATCTCCACCGCCTCGGTCTTGCTTGCGGGTTCGACCATCACGATCTGGAAACGGCGATCGAGCGCCGAATCCTTCTCGATGTATTTGCGGTATTCGTCGAGCGTGGTGGCGCCGATGCAC
Source organism: Planctomycetaceae bacterium (assembly GCA_947440895.1). Lineage (GTDB taxonomy): Bacteria > Planctomycetota > Planctomycetia > Pirellulales > UBA1268 > CAMCQY01. The sequence continues at coordinate 5,393 of CANETO010000046.1, forward strand.
TGGATCTCACCGCGGGCCAAGGCCGGCTTGAGCACGTTGGAGGCGTCGATCGCCCCCTCGGCACCACCTGCCCCGACGAGCGTGTGCAGTTCGTCGATAAAGAGGATCGTGTTCTTCGCGCGGCGAACCTCGTTCATCACCGCCTTGATCCGCTCCTCGAACTGGCCGCGGTATTTCGTGCCGGCCACCATCATGGCGAGGTCGAGCACCACGATCCGGCGGTCGGCCAAGAGCTCGGGCACGTTGCCGTCGACCACCCGCTGGGCAAAGCCCTCGACGATGGCCGTCTTGCCGACGCCTGCCTCACCGAGGAGCACGGGATTGTTCTTCGTGCGGCGGCAGAGAATCTGGATTGCGCGCTCGATTTCGTTCTCGCGGCCGATCACCGGGTCGAGCTTGCCCTGCTTGGCAAGTTCTGTGAGATCGCGGCCAAAGCTGTCGAGGGCCGGGGTCTTGCTCTTGCCCCCCTTGGCAGAGGCCTCGCCGCCGGCGCCGGCCCCCGCGCCAGCCGGCTGTCGACCGCCCATGCCGGCCCGTTCGCCCCCCTCCTCCATGCCGTGTCCGAGAAGGTTGAGCACCTCCTCGCGGACGTCTTCCAGCTTGAGGCCGAGGTTCATCAGGACCTGGGCGGCCACTCCCTCCTGCTCCCGCAGGAGGCCCAGCAGGATGTGCTCGGTGCCGACGTAGTTGTGGTTGAGGTTCCGGGCCTCCTCCATCGAATACTCGATCACCTTCTTGGCCCGGGGGGTCTGCGGGAGCTTGCCCATGGTGACCATGTCAGGGCCGCTCTGCACGAGCTTCTCCACCTCCATGCGGATTTTCCGCAGGTCGATGTCGAGGTTTTTCAGGACGTTGGCGGCGACACCGCTGCCCTCCTTGATGAGGCCCAGGAGAACATGCTCGGTGCCGATGTATTCGTGGTTGAAACGCTGGGCCTCTTGGTTGGCCAGCTGCATCACTTTGCGAGCACGGTCGGTGAAACGCTCGTACATGAGAAGGTCCCTTCGTGAATCGGCCTATCGTCCCACTGAACACAGCCACCCGGGTGAACAGTCGCCCGCGGCAGGGGGCGGATGCCAATGCGGCAGTCGCCGTCCACCTCGTTGCCCGTCCTGTACTCCCTCTGCAAACCTTACGCCAAACGGCGTCATTTTTTCCAGCGCGGCGGTGCCGTGCTGATCATGTCGCCCCAGCCTGTGCGGAGGCCTGCAGGATTTTAGGAAGGTCGGCCACGAATGTCTGTGGCCGACCCGAGAATACGGCAAAAACAGCCGTTTGGTCGCGAATTTAGGCAGCCCGCTCCTGGACGGACGCGGTTTGGGATGCATCCCCGTGACCACGCGTCAGCGGCAGAGTGGCCAGTTCCGAGGCTGCCGCTGCCGGCCTGCGGGCGGCTGCAACCCGCTCAAGTTCCCGTGCGATCGAGGCTAGCCAGGGGGCTCCGACATCGCTCCGGGAGAGCGTCTCGAGGGCCGTGGCGGCCTCGTCCAGCCGACCGACCCGCCGCAACAGGGTGCCCAGGAGGAGCTGTGCCTCGCCGTCGGTGGGTGACAGTTCGAGCATGCTGCGGAGCGTGGTTTCCGCCGCCAGCCAGTCGCGGGCCAGGTAGGCATCGCGGGCCTTTACAAAAAGCGTGTCGACGGCGGCGTCGCGACCCTTTGGAATGGGGGGAGGGAAGCCCGTGAGGGCCGATGCGGTGGCAAAAAGCCAGATCACCGACGTGGCCGTCCAGAGCGCCAGGGAGAGGCGGAAGTCGATGAGTTCCGACCAGATCCAGGTCGTGAACACGGCCACGTCGACCGCCAGGGCGAAGGCGAGCGCGAGCAAGAGCCCCGCGAAACTGCCCCGCAGCCAGAGCCACGGCATGCCCGGCCAGACGAGCGTGAGATAGCGTGCGAATCCCATGCGGAGTAGATAGCGACGCCCAACGATTTTTCCAAGGCATCCGCGGGGGTACAACACAGGCATGAAAACCAGTGATTTCGACCCATCCGGAGCCGCGGCAGGCGTCTGGCGGGCCATCGACGCCTCAGCCAACCGGGCCGGTGAGGCCCTGCGGGTGGTCGAGGACGTCGCTCGCTTCGTTCTCAATGATGCCCAGTTGACCGCTCTTGCCAAGGATCTGCGGCACACGCTGGCGACGCTCCTTGCCCAGGGTGCCCGGCCGCAGCGGGTGGCCCTGCGGGATGTGGCAGGCGACATCGGGATCGGAGTGGAGCCGCCGGTTTCCCTGCGGCGGGCGTCGCCGGCCGACCTGGTCGCTGCCAACACGGCGCGGGCCGCCCAGGCGCTGCGGTCCCTGACAGAGTGCGCTGCGGTGGTCGCCCCGGGGGCTGCTGCCGGCTTCGAACAGCTCCGCTATCGGCTCTATGTCCTCGAGCGCGGGGCGCTGGCCGCAACGCGGGCTCGAGACCGGCTGGCTGGCATCAGCCTCTGCGTCCTCGTCGACGGCCGGGCCGATCTGGCCGACTTCGAACGACTCGTGGCAACCCTCGTGGAGGCGGGCGTGCGAATGTTTCAGATCCGTGACAAGGCCTTGGGCATGCCCACGCTTGCCGTTCGCGTGGAGCGGGCGCTCGCGATTGCCAGGAGACATGCGGCCACCGAGCCGGCGTTCGTGATCGTCAACGACCGGGCCGACGTGGCTGCAGCGGTGGGAGCCGATGGAGTGCATGGCGGTGCTGACGACCTGCCGACAGCGCTCACACGGCGGGTGATCGGCCCAGCGTCCCTGCTGGGACGCACGGCCCATACGCTTGCCGAGGCCCGCGCCGCCGCGGCCGACGGGGCCGACTACCTCGGCATCGGTCCCTGCTTTCCTTCCGCCACGAAATCATTCGGCGAGTGTGCGTCGCCCGATTTCCTGCGGACTGTGTCGGCCGAGATCAGTCTGCCTGCCTTCGCCATTGGCGGCGTGACGCTCGAACGGCTCGACGAACTCGCTGCGCTCGGGGTGACACGGGTGGCGGTGGCCGCGGCCGTGACCGGAGCTCGCGATCCCGCCGCCGCCGCTGCCGCGATCATCGAACGGCTGGCGGACCTGGAGCCTGCGCCGCTTCCTTGAGCGCGGCGACGATCGCGCGGGCGATGTCTGCCTCGTCGCGGGAGCGGTAGCCGACCCACACCTGCCGCACTCTAGCGTCGGGACCGACGAGATAGGTCGTCGGGAACGCGTCGAAACCAAACGACGCCGAGAAGATCATTCGCGTGCGGCCGTCTGGATCGGCCCAGGGGTCGATCGCTGACCGCTGCGCAGGACTAACGGCCTCCTTCAAAAAGGCATTCGTCAATTCCGTCAGCGTGGCCATGTCTTCGGGAGCCCGCCCACCGCAGGAGACCGCCACCAACTGAAAGGCGGGCTCGCTCCGCAGCCTGTCGGCCAGCCGCACGAGCCCTGGCAGTTCGCGCCGGCAGGGGGGGCACCACGTGCCCCAGAAGTTGAGCAGGGTCACCCGTCCCACAAAGGTCGGCGGCTGGCGGCCGGGATCGGCCAGCGACACGAGCGGCAGGTTGCCGACGGTTCTGCCGACAGCGGGATGCACGGATGTGGCACTGCCGCAGCCGGCTGCAAACGGCAGCCACGCCACGACAGCAGCCAGCAGCATCGCGGCGGAGAGATGACGACGGCGGGGTATCATCGGTGCATCCCGTTCAGCAGGGCTACGGTCGGTCAGGTTTGAGATGGAAGGCATCACCAGTGTACGAAGTCGAACTGAAGTTTCCCGTGCCCGACACGCGGGCCATCGAGCAGCGGCTCACCGCGATGGCGGCGCGATGGCACGAGCCGGTGGAGCAGAGCGATCGGTATTTCAACCACCCTGACCGCGATTTTGCCCGCACCGACGAGGCGCTTCGGCTGCGGCGGGACGGCGACCGCGTGGTGATCACCTGGAAGGGACCGCGGATCGACACGGCCACCAAGACACGCCGTGAGATCGAACTGCCGCTGTCACTCGAGTTGCCACAGCCCGGTGCGGCGTTGCATCCTGCGGAGTTTGCGATCGCACGCTGGACCGACCTGCTCGAGGCGCTCGGCTTCCGGCCTGTCGCGACGGTGGCCAAGCGGCGATCGTATGCGGTCGTGGCCTGGGAGGGCAGGGAGGTCGACGTGGCCCTCGACAGCGTGATCGGACTCGGCGAGTATCTCGAGCTCGAACTCCAGGCCGTCGAGGCGGATGTGCCGCAGGCACGGGCGTGCCTCGAGTCGCTGGCCCGGGAACTCGGTTGCGGGAATCCCGAACGCCGCAGCTATCTCGAGCTGTTGCTTGAGTCGTAGATCCGCATGTGCACGTTTTTTGTGGGTGCACGTTTCCAACTTGCACATGCTGTAGACACGATGGAATCGTGTCGCCACGAGGGGCTTGCCGTCCTACCGCACGACCTGATTGTGTTCGTCGAGCAGGATCACAGCCGGTGTGTGC
>CANETO010000047.1 GCA_947440895.1 Planctomycetaceae bacterium
CATGCCTGGCAGTCTGGCCGGCGGGAGAATTGGCGAGCCGAGACTATATCGGTCTTTTGGGGTCTGGGCCAAAGTCTGCCGGTTCTGCCCGGGTTTGGCGATTGTCTGGGCTGGGGCAGGCCAAGACCGAAGGGGCGCGCGGGGCCACCGTGTGGGGGAGGGGCGGGAACAATTAGGAACAGATTGAAGGAAAGGGGCTCCGGTGGCCGATTTCCTAGGCAGGATCGGAACAGCCTTGTTTGGCGGCAGAACCGGTCATGTCATCGCAACAGGAACATCTTGACCAAAAGCCCCATTCTGCCGTAGCGTGGCAGAGAGCGGTGGCTGATTGAATCTGAATTACTACGGCTCCGTAGCCAAGTGGCTAAGGCAGCGGATTGCAAATCCGCCATCGTCGGTTCGACTCCGACCGGAGCCTCTGCTTCTGAAACCCCTGCGATGTGCCGACAACAGCGGCCTTCGCAGGGGTTTTTTTGTTTTCTGGTCCATATTAAGAGGATCACTCTGTGGCGCATCCTGCCCAGCAGAGTTTTCCCAACCTGCCACCGTCTGCCATTTCCTGCCATCTAAAGCCGGCGAGCTGACGCTGCCCCCAAATTGGTACCAGCCGAGTTGTTAGCCATGCAGGGCCGGTAGATGGGCATGCCAAGGAATCGGACCGTGTGACCAGGGGCAACGGCTGGGTCTGCTCTCCCAATAAGAGCTACGTCGCGGGGGTAATGATCCGTCCACCCGGCTGCCATATCTAGGGTTCCGCGTTGCGACGACCACTTAACAGCCGAAATGATCGGCCCAGATTGGGTGACTGGCACCTTATTCTGGATTGGGTTTATGACGATTGGAGGGGGGCGGAGGGGACGGCTCTTGTGCGGGCAATTGGCCGGACGAAACGCTGAATTCCGCCCCCGTGAACGCTCCCGGTGCGGGCGACGTATAGTTAAGGGCACGGGCACTGCGATTCCGTGCCACAAGAGATCGTGTCGGCATGCCACCCAAGAAAAAATCTTTCCGTCGCCGGTGTGACCTGCGGGTCGAGCCGCTCGAGCCCCGCCGGGTGCTGGCGGTGTCGGTGACGGCCGCCCTGCCCGATCTCGGCCTGCCTCTGTCGGCGCCCACGCAGACGATCGACCTGGCGGGGCACTACGACGATACTGCCGTCACGGGCACGCTCGTGCGGTTCGATGTCAACGCCACCGCACCATACGACAAAGTCTACGTCGAGCTCTTCGACCAGGCCGGTGGCAATCGCTTACGTACTACGCCCGCCACGGCCGCCAACTTCCTCTCGTACGTGGACGGCGGCTCCTACCAGAACACGTTCATCCACCGCTCCGTGCCAGGCTTCGTGGTCCAAGGAGGCGGATTCACCGTCACCGACGGCCAGCCAGGGATAGTGATCGGCAACGTCACCCAGCGCGACCCCGTGGTCAACGAGCCAAAGCCGGTAGGCACGAGCGCCGCCAACAACGTCCGCGGCACGATTGCCATGGCCAAGCTCGGCTCCGACCCCAACAGCGCCACCAACCAGTGGTTCTTCAACCTCGCCGACAACTCGGCCAATCTCGATGCGCAAAACGGCGGCTTCACCGTCTTCGGCCGCGTGCTGGGCAGCGGCATGACCGCCGTCGATGAAATGGCGAAGGTGCCGCGATTCGGCTACGCCTCGCCGTTCGACACGGTGCCGCTGCGGAACGTGCCGGGGGCCAACCCCAGCACCAACCCGCTGTTCACCAACCCCGCGGTCGATACCACCACGCTCACGGCCGACCAGTTCGTGAAGTTCTCGCAGATCGTCCGTTCAGGCGAACTGGTGTACACGGTCACGAGCAGCAATCCGGCGGCGTTGGCGGCGTCGATCACGCCCCAGGGCACGCTGCAGCTCGTCGCAGGCGCTTCGGGAACGGCCGGAGTCACGACGATCACGGTACGGGCTTCCTCGGTTTTCGATGCCAGCGACTTCGTGGAGGACTCCTTTACGGTCGACACGGCCCGTCCCGTGCTGCAGGGCGTGACGGGCCCAACGCCGCGGACGTATGCGTCGGGTGAGAAGCTGTCGTTCACGGTGACGTTCAGCGAGCCGATGGCCGTAACGGGCTCGCCCTATCTGGACCTGAAGGTGAACGGCGTCGCCCGCAGGGCGGCCTACGACGGCGGGGCTGGCACGACCCAGCTGGTGTTCAGCTACCCGGTCGCCGTCGGTCAGACGGCCGCGGCAGGCACGGTGGTGGCCACGGGACGCTCGATCCAGCTGCCGGCAGGCGCGGCGGTGACCGATCTGGCCCGGAATGCAACGGTGTCGCTGGCCTACACGCCGCCGGGCACATCGGGCGTGAAGGTGGACGGGATCGTGCCGGTAGCTTCGAGCGTGACGGCTCCGGCGGCGAAGACGTATCGGGCGGGCCAGCCGCTGGTGTTCAGGGTGAACTACAGCCGGGCGGTGTACGTCGCTGGCACGCCGCAGCTGATGGTCTCGATCGGCACGAGCGTGAAGCCGGCGACCTACATTGGCGGCACGGGCACAGCGATCCTGTCATTCCGCTACCTTGTGGCGCCGGGCGACCTGAGCGTGCAGGGCGTGGTGCTCGGCAACTCGGTGGGGTTGGGTGGCGGCTGGATCCGCGACGCGGTGGGCAACAATGCCCGGCTCGCGGTGCCGGCGGTGAACACCCGCAACGTGCTGGTGGACGCGGTGGCGCCGACGATCACGGGGCTGACGGTCCCTGCGGCGGCGACCTACAAGAAGAACCAGCTGCTGTCGTTCACGGTGATGTTCAGCGAGCCGATGACGGTGACGGGCGTGCCGAAGCTGCAGGCGGTGATCGGCTCGACGGTCCGCAACATTGCGTATGTCCGGGGGACGGGCACTCGTTCGCTGGTCTTCAGCTACACGCTCCAGGCGAACGACCACGATTCCGATGGGATCGCGCTTTTGGGCCAGGTCGTGCTGGGCGGCGGCACGATCCGTGACAAGGCCGGCAATCCGCCGTCAAGCCTCACGCTGCCGGCCGTCAGCACCAGCGGCGTGAAGGTGCGCTAGCGAGGCCAAGGACAGCCCGGTCAATGGGACTTCGGGCGAAGCTTGGAAGAATGCCCCGTCGTCATGGGCTTGCACGATCTCGCCCCAGTCGGTGGGCGGGCCTGCCCGTCACGGTATCGCCTGAGCTTGTGGGTGGGTGCAAACACACCGTGATACCGATGCCATCGCCCGCACTAGCGAACCCCTGCGAACGATGGTGCAATCCCTCTTGCGCTATGTCGGCCAAGAATTCAGTATCCCGTACTGAGTGATCATGAGCACCGACAAACACGTCAGCCAGAAAGTAGGGTCTAAAAAATGAAACTGCCTCGGCAATGCGTCGTTGTGGCACCGTTCGCTTGTGTCCTGCTGAACACCGGCTGCGCTGTTGTCATGGCAGTGAAGGGCAAGGAGGACCCAAACCTTGGTGCTGAGCGATTGGAATGAACGAAGAAGTTCGCGGACGGCACTGGTCATGGACGGAGTCTCGCGGAAGGAACCGTTAACTGCACGCGAGAACAGGCATGAGTCCAAAGGGAACTCGAGCATCCAGAACGGGAGCCAAAGACGTTGAAGGTGATGGCGCCTGGGCCATACGAGGACAGGTCCACGGGATCGTTGGTCTGCCATAGCGTCCAACCGACGCCAGCACCGGCTGTCATATCGTTGACACCAAAGTTCCAGACGACGTTCGGGAGCGGCGTAGAACTGAACGCCGCAGTCGCAACCAACGGGAGCGTCGATTCCTTCACGACGTGGTAGTCGCTCATCGTGCGTCCATCTTCCAGAAGCGTGCCGCCGAAGTAGAGATACTGGATCGGCCGCTCGTTCGTCTGTGCTGGCGGTCTCACGCCGATCGAACCGGCAATCGCGCAAATCCTCGGAATGTCAGGCTATCGCACTTCCGCACAGGCAACCGTTCCGCGTCCAGCGATAGTCGCGGAAACCGCAGAAGCAGCCTTCGCAGCGCGGCTTCCAATTCCATTCTCGCCAGGTTCATGCCCAAGCATTGATGATGGCCGACACCAAAGCCCAGATGCTTGTTCGGAGTGCGAGCGACGTCGAATCGATCCGGATTCACGAAGACGGCCGGATCGCGATTCGCCGCCGCGATTGCCAGTAACACGAGTTGGCCAGCCGCGATCTTCTTCCCGTGAATGACTATGTCTTCGGTCGCGACTCGCTTCACGAGCGTCACCGATGGATCAAACCGAATGATCTCCTCGACCGTCGACTTCACCAACTCTGGCGAGCCGGCCAGTCGTTCCCAGGTTCCTTCGTGCCGAAGCAACGTGTACACGCCGTTCGCAAGCTGATCGATGGTCGTTGCGTGTCCGGCTCCAAGAATGAGCTGGCACTGTGCCACGACCTCGGCGGCGGACAATCGGCCCGATTCCTCCCCCGATTGGAACAAACTCATCAGATCATCACCCGGCTTCTGTTTGCGAACGTCGTACAAGTGGCGAAAGTACCGTTCAAATTCAATCGAAGCGTCGGCCGCTTTGAGCAAATCCTCACCGGGATTGCGAACGCTTCCGCCAAGAAATCGAGCGAGATCGTCAGCCCAGGTGCGGAAGAGATGGTGATCCTCCCTGGGAATACCGAACATCTCGGCAATCACGTTGGCGGGCATGGGCTCGGCGACATCGGCAACGACGTCAAATCGGCCGTCGGGGCCAATCTGGCCGAGCAGGTCATCGATCACCTTGTCCACTCGCGGCGACCAGGACGCCAGGGCACTCGGTGTAAAGCCGCGATTGCCCAGCACTCGCAACCGGTGATGGTCAGAGCCATCCTTCATCATCATCATGTCACTGGTGATGCGTACGTACTCACGAACCGACGTCGGAGCGTTGCCAGCAAGCGCGAAGTGAACCAACGCTTTGACTCGGTCGGCGCTCAACCGTGAATCACGGAATGCGGCGGTTACATCCGCATGGCGAGTGATGACCCACGAGTGCGCTTCAGGCGACCAGTGGATCGGGTCGTATTCCCGCAACCATGCAAGGGCGGGATACGGATCAATGAGCACGGCAGGGTCAGTGAGTGTGGGAGCTTCGAAGGACATGGATGATCCAAAGGTGTCTGGGAAAGCCTACAAGCCCCGCCTTTCGGGTGCAGTGCCTGGTTCGGCCCGACGTGCCCCGCTTGGAGAGCCGTCCGCCCGGAGCATTAATTTCGCCTCGACCAAATCTGCCGCACGCGTGGTACCCCCGGCGGCCCGAATCGACTCCCGGACACGCTCGGCGCTCGCCTGATACGCAGGAGTGTCGAGGAGGAGGCGGGCCAACTGGCGCACGCGTTCTGGGGTAACTTGTTCCAAACGGAGAAGCTCCCCAGCACCGACATGGGCTACCCGAGCCGCTACCCCCAGCCCGTCATTGGCGAGCGGGATGCACAGCATCGGCTTTCCGCGGGCCAGCGATTCCAGCGTCGTGTTGAGACCCGCGTGGGTGATGACCAAACTCGCCCGGTCGATCAGGTCGAGCTGGGGCGCATATCCGACAACCAAGGCATTCGGGGGAGTCGGCAGTGTCCAGGTCGCATCGCGACGGCCGAGGGCAACCACGACCTGCACGTCCTCAGATGCGAGTCCTTCGAGGATTGCACTGAAGACGTGCACGAGGCGGTTTGCCAACGTACCGAGTGAGGCGTACACGAGTGGCCGACCGTCGAGTTGGGACCACGGGAAATCGGTCGGAGCGTTTGTGGGCGGCTGCTGGAGGGGGCCGACGAAATGGAGCTGCTCGGGCAGGTGGCACCGCGGGAACTCCAACGCATCCGGTTGCTGGCTGATCTGAAGGCGGGTGGACCAGCAGTCAGACAGCCCTGCAGGGATCGGCAGCCCGACTCGACGACGGTGGTTTTGGATGTGCGCGAGCAGCGGAGCAAGTTTGCGCTCGTAGGCGGTCCACGCGAACCAGTTCCTTGCTCTCGCCCACCAGGCGGATCGTAATTTCCACGTCGTAAAGAAAGGGGGAACCGTGGTCTCGCGGTGGAGCAGAACGGTGTTGCAGAAGGTGGCGAAGGGCACGCCGAGCTCATCGGCAACGGTCCCTCCAGCCGGCGAGGCCAGGTCGACGAGCATCGCCTCGATGCCGGCCTCACGGGCGTGCGACACGCCCGATCCCAAGACTGCCTGGGCCGACCGCGCGTTGACCGCGATGGTGTGCGTGAGCGCGGCCTTTCCCGACAACGTACCGAGCTTTTGGAGTTCCGCTTGGTACTCGGCTGGGGGAAACATGGTCTCCCCCAAGGTGACGACATCGATTCCTGCCGAGGTCACCGTGTGCGGGGGGACGCCCAAAAGGAAGAACGTAATCCGATGGCCGCGGGATCGGAGCACGTTCGAAACGGCCATCATCGCGTTGATGTGGCCGTGGGTATTCGGGCAGATGACACCGACGTGACTCATTGGTTGCTCCAAACCACGACAAGAAGCCCCGGACGGGAGTCCGGGGACACCGGGTCGTTGGGCGTTCCCGGATCAGCATGGCAGGTGGGGCGGTGAGTATGCCCGGAGTCCCCCAGCTTCCGCCGGGGGCTTTTATTGACTACGGGACTGGCGGTACCAGCGAATGAGAGCGTTCGTAGAACTGTCGTGAGGGAGCGAAGGCTCTGCCTTCGATTCCAGTTCGGGAATAATCCGGTTGGCGAGCACCTTGCCGAGTTCCACGCCCCACTGGTCGAACGGGTTCACGCCCCAGATGCAGCCCTGCGTGAAGACGCTGTGCTCGTAGAGGGCCACGAGGCTGCCGAGCACGCGGGGCGTGAGCCGCTCCGCCAGGATCGTGCTGCTCGGCCGGTTGCCCGGAAACGTCTTGTGCGGCACGAGCGACTCCGACACGCCTTCGGCGCGGACCTCGTCTACCGTCTTGCCGAAGGCCAAGGCCTCGGCCTGGGCGAAAACGTTCGACATCAGCAGGTCGTGGTGCCGGCCGATGGGGTTGGCCGATCGGGCGAAGCCGAGGAAATCGCAGGGGATCATCCGCGTGCCCTGATGGATCAGCTGATAGAAGGAGTGCTGGCCGTTGGTGCCCGGCTCGCCCCAGAAGATTGGGCTGGTCTGGTAGTCGTCGATCACCCGACCGTCGAGCGTCACCCGCTTGCCGTTGGACTCCATCGTGAGCTGCTGGAGATAGGCCGGGAACCGCTTCAGATACTGGTCGTAGGGAAGCACGGCGATCGTGTGGGCGCCCAAGAACGTTGTGTTCCAGACGGCGAGCAGGCCGTGCAGCACCGGAAGGTTGCGCTCGAAGGGCGCGGTGCGAAAGTGGGTGTCCATGGCATGGAAGCCGGCCAGCAGTTCGGTGAACGCCTCAGGCCCGATGGCCAGCATCGTGGAGAGGCCGATCGCCGAGTCCATCGAGTAGCGGCCGCCCACCCAGTCCCAGAAACCAAACATATTCGCCGTGTCGATGCCGAAGGCCGACACTTCGGCGGCATTGGTGGAGACGGCGACGAAGTGCCGGGCCACGGCGGCGGGGTCGCCGAGCTTCGCCAGCAGCCACGCTCGCGCCGACTGCGCGTTGGCCATGGTCTCCTGCGTCGTGAATGTCTTCGACGAGATCACGAAGAGCGTCTCGGCGGGATCGAGGTCGCGGGTCGCCTCGACAAAGTCGGTGCCGTCGACGTTGGAAACGAACCGAAACGTCAGTTGTCGGTCGGCAATATGCCGCAGCGCCTCGTAGGCCATCACCGGCCCGAGGTCGGAGCCGCCGATGCCCACGTTGACCACCGCGCGGATCGGCCGGCCGGTGTGCCCCTTCCAGGTGCCGCCGCGGATCTGCTGACAAAACGCGGCCATTCGCCCCAGCACCTCGTGCACGTCGGGCACGACATCGTGGCCATCACAGAAAATCTTCTCGCCTCGTGGTGCACGCAGCGCCACGTGCAGCACGGCGCGGTGCTCGGTCGAGTTGATCTTCTCTCCGGAGAACATCGCGTCGATCCGCTGCCGCAGACCGCATGCCTCCGCGAGCCTGATCAGCAGCGAGAGCGTCTCGTCGGTGACCCGCTGCTTCGAATAGTCGACATGCAGGCCGCAGGCGTCGAGCACAAGCCGTTCGCCGCGGCTGGGATCGTCCGCGAAGAGTTGCCGCAGGTGCGTGCCCATCTGGGCCGAAGCGTGGGCGGCGACCTTCTGCCACTCGGGGAGTGAGGCGCGGCTGGGAAGCGATTGGGTGGTCATCGGGCTGTTCCTCCTGTGGCGGCTACCGCCTGCGACTTCTTCGCGATCACCTCGAGCAGTTCGTTCCAGCTTTTCACAAACGATTCGGCCCCATCCTTCTGGAGCTTTGCCCCGAGGGCGTCGATGTCGATGCCGGCCCGGCTGATGGCAAAGAGCGTTTCGTCGGCAGACCCACCACCAGCCGACACGATTCCCGAGAGAGTTCCGTGGTCGGCGAAGGCCAGCAGCGTCTGCTCCGGCATCGTGTTGACGGTGTTGGGCGAGGCGAGGGCCGAGACATAGAGCGAGTCGGAGAGCTTTGGATCCTTGGTGCCGGTGCTGGCGTAGAGCAACCGTTGCGGCAGGGCACCAGAGTTCGCTAGCCGCTGGAAGCGATCGGAGGCGAGTAGGTCGCGGTAGGTCCGGTAGCACTGCTGGCCCACGGCAATGCCGAGTGTGTTGGCCAGTTCAGGCGGCAGCCCGGACGCCGTCGCGCCATCCCATCGGCTGATGAAGAGCGAGGCCACCGAGCAGACCCGCGGCGATAGCCCGGCCTCGATTCGCCGCTCGATGCCTCGCAGATAGGCCTCAGCGGCGGCGACGTAGTGGGCGGTGGTGAAGAGCAGCGTGACGTTCACAGGCACGCCAGCGAAGATCGCCTCCTCGATTGCCGGCAGGCCCGCAGGGGTGCCGGGGATCTTGATGTAGAGGTTTGGCCGGTCGGCGCGGGCATGCAGGTCGCGGGCCGCGGCGAGTGTGCTGGCGGTGTCGTAGGCCAGCGTGGGCGAGACCTCCAGCGACACCCAGCCGTCGAGGCCGCCGGTGCGGTCATGCACGGGCCGGAAGAGGTCGGCCGCGCGGCGGAGGTCTTCGATGGCAAGTTCGAAAAAAAGTTTCTCGCCCGCCAGCCCCTGCTGCACCTTGGCGGCGATGGCGGCGTCGTAAAAGGTGGTGTTCTTGACGGCGAGGTTGTAGATCGTGGGATTGCTCGTCAGCCCGGTCACAGAGAGGTCGCGGATGTAGCGGGCCAGCGTGCCGTCGTCGAGCATGCCGCGGGTGATGTTGTCGAGCCAGAGGCTCTGGCCGAGACGATGGAGCTGCTGTGTGGCGGGGGCCATGGGGTGTGCTCGGGAAGAGGTCAGGGAAGATGGTCTGGTCGCCGGACGGCGAACTGCGGCGGAGTTATACTCGACCGACCGGCGGGGATGCGAGCGAAGTCGGCGGGGACGTAAGCCCGGTCGGGCGGGACGTCTGGCGGCTGGTCCACTCGGCGAACCCGGTGTCTCCCTTTCACTGCGCAGGAGATATTTCACGATGGCCTCCGCTCCCGATCTTGCCGATGACGATGTCCAGAAGCTCGACCGTCTCCGCAACGCCTACGGCCGCCTGGAGAAGGAACTCGGTAAGGTGATCATCGGCCAACGGGAGACGATCGAACGTCTGGCGATCTGCCTGTTCGCCCGCGGCCACGCGCTCCTGATGGGCGTGCCAGGCCTTGCCAAGACGTTGCTCGTGAGCCGGCTGGCAGAAGC
>CANETO010000048.1 GCA_947440895.1 Planctomycetaceae bacterium
AAGTGGACCGAGGGGAGCGGCCTGCGCGGGTTCGTCGGGTATGGCTATCACTACGCCGCGGCCGACAGCGGGGCCTCGATCCGGTATGAGTTCAAGGCCCCCGCGGCGGGACTCTACGACGTGCTGGTCGGTTGGCAGCCGCACGAGAACCGCGGCTCCGCGGTGCCGGTGATCGTCGAGACGGCCGCTGGCCGGTCGAGCGTGCGGTTCGACATGCAACATCCCGCGGCGCTCGCCGATGGCTTCGGCGTAGCCGGCCGGGTCATGCTGGACACCGGCGACTCGTGCACGGTGGTGATTGGCACCGATGCCGCCAATGGCAACGCCCACGCCGACGCCGTGATGCTCGTGCCGGCGAGACGGTAGACTTGGCCATCATGGTAGCCTCGCGGATGTCGTGGAGTCTCGTGCCGATCGCCGCGCACGCGGCCCGGGTGGCGGTCGTCGCGGCGATCGTGGGGCTCGTGCATGCGGAGAATGCGAGGAGTGTCGGCCGGCAGGTGCCGGCTGATCTCGACACGATCCCGCTGGCCCGCGTGCAGAGATATGTGCCCGAGGCCAGGGCAATCGGCGGACCGTCGCCGAGCGTGACGGGGGGCCGCGACCTGCTCGATGTGGCAGGAGTTCTGGTGGGCACGATCCTCAGGACGTCTCCAGTCGGTGATGCTGCAATCGGCTTCTCGGGGCCGACTGACCTGCTCGTGGTCTGCGACCGCGATCGTTGTGTGGCCGGCATCGAGGTGCTCACCAGCCGCGACACGCGGGATCATGTCCACGCGGTCGAGCGCGACGCCGCCTTCTGGCAGTTGTTTCGAGGGAAATCGCTCACTGAACTGGCCGCACTGAAGCCCGACAAGACCCATGCCGTGGCGGGGGCCACGCTCACGAGCCTGGCGATCGCCGAGGCGCTTGTGCGGCGACTTGGCGGTGCGGTGGCGGTGAGCCGATTCGACCAGCCGCCCGCGCTGGCGGACCTCAAGTTGATCTTCCCGGAGGCCGTGCGGATCGAGACCGATCCGGGCGATCCGACCGTGATCCGGGTGCTGGCCGCCGACGCGATCCCGCTCGGCTGGGCGTTGCGAACCAGTCCCGCCGCGGACTGCGTGATCGGCTATCAGGGGCCGACCGATGCCCTCGTCGGATTCGACCCCGATGGACGAGTCTCTGGCGTCGCGGTGCTGGCGAGCTACGACAACGAGCCCTATGTCGGCTCCGTGCGCGACGACACGGCGTTTCGCGGCGTGAATAGG
The DNA here is from genome assembly GCA_947440895.1 of Planctomycetaceae bacterium. GTDB lineage: Bacteria > Planctomycetota > Planctomycetia > Pirellulales > UBA1268 > CAMCQY01. Next base: position 1,251 of record CANETO010000048.1, read on the forward strand.
GGTATGTCGTTCGGGGACCTGGCCGGACTCGATCCCGACAGAACCGGCGTCGAGGGGGTGAGCGGCGCCACGATGACGAGCCAGGCGGTGGCGGAGGGGATCGTCCGTGCTGCAGCAGATCATGCCCGGCGGCGGGCCACTCGATCGGGCCAGGACTCGAGCCAGTCATCCTTTGCGGGTGTCATCGCGGGTATCGATGGCCCCCAGTGGGGTGCGCTTGGTGTGATCGGCGTCGGGATCGTCACCGCGTTCACCCGGCTGCGTGGTGTCTGGTTCGGCCGGCTCGCCCTGCCGATCGCGGTGCTGGCCTACCTGGGCTTCGGCGCCGGAGCCTTGCTGTCGCAGGCGCAGGTCTGGGGCTGGGCGCAGGCGGGCGTGCCCCGCGGGGCGGTGGTGCTGATCGCGTTGACGGTGGCTGCCCTCGTGCTGCCGATCACGACGCGGCGAAACGTCTACTGTTCGCACCTCTGTCCGCACGGCGCGGCGCAGCAGCTACTCGTGCGATTCATGAGACCAAAGCGGCAGGTACCTGACGTGCTTCAGCCGTGGCTCGTGGCACTGCCATGGGCCTTGCTTGCGGTGGCGATCCTGGCGGCCCTCCGGCGTCTGCCGCTCAACCTTGTCGATCTGGAGCCCTTCGACGCCTACCTGCCGGGGGTGGCGGGGCTGGCGGCGCTGGTGCTCTTCGCGGTGAGCCTCGTCGCGAGTTGCTTCGTCCCGATGGCCTACTGCCGGCACGGCTGTCCGACCGGCGTGTTGCTCGATCATCTCCGGCTGCACCGTCGCGCCGACCGACTCACGTGGCGGGACGGAGTGATGCTCGTCTGCCTCGCCGCGGCGGCCGCCACGTACTGGTGGCCCGTATGAGATGCCTCGCGTTCGTGCTGTGGCTGCTTTTGACGGGCGCGGGTGGAGCGAGTGAATTACCAATACTCTCAGGGCCGGCGATGGGGACGACCTATCGGGTGATGCTCGCGGCCGATGTGCCTGGCATGGCCCGCGGCGAGGTGCATCGCGAGGTGGAGGCCGTACTCGCACGGATTGATAGGGCAGCGAGCACGTGGCGCGACGATTCCGACGCCAGCCTTTTCAATCGGGCGCCCACAGGCGATTGGGTGACAGTGTCCGCGGATCTTGCGTCACTCGTGGAGACGGCGCGAGTGGTCCATATGCAGTCAGATGGAGCCTTCGACATCACCGTCGGACCGCTCGTGCGGCTATGGGACTCAAGGGGCGATGAGCCAACGGTCGCTGCGATTGCAGCGGCCCGTAGTCGCGTGGGCATGCGATGGGTCGAATATCGGCCCGTAACGGCAGAGGCCGGGCCGGCCCTGCGGAAATCGATCGACGGCGTCGAGATCGATCTGAGCGGGATCGCCCCGGGCTATGCGGTGGACCGTATCGGCGAGCGGCTCGTGTCCCTGGGATCGAAGGCCCACCTCGTGGAACTCGGCGGCGAGGTGCGGGCTTGGGGGCGAGCGTCGGAGAGCCGTCCGTGGCGTGTGCGGCTGCGGGGCGGCGATGCCGAAGACGGGACGCCGCACTCGATCGATCTCGCCGATGGCACCGCGGTCGCGACATCGACCTGTCGCCTGGGACGTTCCCCGATCGATCCGCGGACGGGTCGGCCGGTGGCAGCGACCACGTTGAGCACGGACAGCCGGCCCAGACGCACGGCGACCATGCGGGCCGCGAGTTGTGCCACGGCTGACGCCTGGGCCGTGGCCGCACTCGTGCTCGGCCTCGAGCCCGATGACGATGGCACGTTCACGGCACCATCCAGGACAGCGGGCCCGATTGGAGCCAGACGAGCAGGCCCATGAGGGCGGCGAGTGCCAGGCTGTGCGGGAAGACCCGTCGCAGGATCGCCCCCTCCTGCCGATGCACGCCCGTCGCCGTGGCCGAGACGACGATGCTCTGGGCATCGATCATCTTCCCCATCACGCCGCCGGTGCTGTTGGCCGTGCAGATGAGCAGCGGATTGAGCCCCAACTGTTCGGCCGTCACGCGTTGCAGGCTGCCGAACATCGCGTTGCTGGAGGTATCGGAACCGGTAAGGGCGACGCCGAGCCAGCCGAGTAGCGCCGCGAAGAAAGGATAGAGCCAGCCCGTCCGGGTAAGGGCGAGGCCGAGCGTGACGTCGGTGCCGGAATACCGCGTGACGAATGCCAGCGCCAGCATCAAGGCGATCGTCACGAGCGAGAGGGAAAGCCGCCGCAGAGAGTCCCACCAGATCGCCCAGGCCCGCCGCCAGCGAATGCCGAGCCACGGCACCGCAGCCAGCGATCCGATGAGAATGCCCGTCCCGGCCGCGGAGAGCCAGTTGAAACGGTAGACCGCCCGTTCGATTTCGAGCGGCTCCCGTGTCGCCGGCGGCACTTTGGCAACGCGGCCATCGAGCCTGGGCACGGGAAATTCAGGTGCCACGACGCTTTTCGGCAGGAGCGGTCGCGGGGCCACGACGGCTGCGGCCTGGGCTGTCGTAACGGGCGTCGGCACGCGGCCTTCGAGCGTGGACTTGACCGTCGGCAGTCCCCAGACAAAGACGGCCAGCGAGAGAAATGCCCACGGCGTCCAGGCCCAGGCGATTGCTGGCATGGAGTCGGCCGGTGCAGCGGAAGCGGCCGGGGCTGAAGATGGGCTCTCGCGCTCATGCTGCCAGCATTCCCGAGGCTGCCACCAGCGTAAAAACGCGGCGAGTGTCACGAGGCTGACAAGTCCCGCCACCACGTCGACCAGTGCCGCTCCGACGTAGTTGGCCATGGCCCACTGCACCACGGCGAACGAGCCGCCACAGACGAGCACCGCTGGCCAGACGGCCAGGAGTCCCTGCCAGCCCGTCATGGTGGCCACCATCCAGGCCGGCACGATGAGCGAGAAGAAGGGCAACTGTCGACCGGCCATCTGGGAGATGGCGAATTCGTCGAGCCCGGTCACCTTGGCGAGCGTGATGATCGGCGTGCCGAGGGCGCCGAAGGCGACCGGCGCCGTGTTGGCGATGAGGGCCAGACATGCCGCCTCCAGGGCGGGAAACCCGGCGCCCGTGAGCAGTGCCGCAGAGATCGCCACGGGCGCTCCGAAGCCGGCGGCCCCCTCGAGGAAAGCGCCGAACGAGAAGGCGATCAGGAGGGCCTGCATGCGGTGGTCGGCCGAGAGTCTGATAACCGACCGCTTCATGACCTCGAGGGCCCCGGCCTCGACGGAGAGCTGGTAGAGGAACATCGCCGTCACGATGATCCAGCCGATGGGAAAGAGGCCGAACGCTGCACCGTAGAGGGCAGCGGCCAGGGCGGCGTCGGTTGGCATACCGACGATTCCGATGGCCACAGCCAGAGCGGTGGCCAGTCCAGCCCCTGCCGCCGCGTGGGCAGACCAGCCAGCAAACGCCAGCAGACCCAGCAGGGCCACCAGCGGCAGGGTCGTTACCGCCGTGGAGAGCAGTGGCGAGGCGAGCGGATCGTAAACGTGAGACCAGACCATGCCGGGTGTTCTACCATGTCGAACGAGACGCCTTCGACACACGTTCCGTCTTGCGGCACAAACCGCCGGGGTCGGCGAAAGCCTTCGACTCGAGGGCAGGATAGCCCGACTCGCTCCGGCTTCCCCCGACCCCCGGCTGCCGGATTGAAGAAAACCGGTATGGCAGCCTGCCATACACATCACCAGCGGGCGGAAGTCCGCGAGGTCAAAGGATTAGGGGAGCGACTGGGGTGTCGCCGCTGCGCGGCTGCGGGCGGCGTTGAGCTTGGACTCGAGGTCTTGCGTTCTGGCGTGATCGGCCCCGAGACTCTGCCTGTAGGTCTCGTAGATCTGGGCATAGATCTCGGCGGCCTGAGTGTGGTTCCCGCGGGCATCCGCCTGGGCAGCGGTCGCCAGAACGTATTTGATGCGGGCAGACGCCGTGAGTGGGCTGTTCATGCCGTGGAGCCGTTCGCATTGGTCGGCGTGCCTGCGGCGGATGGCGACGACTTCGTCCAACTGGCCAGTGCGTTCGAGAAACTCAACCGAAAGATCCTCGAGCATCAGCCGGTCGTTCTCGCGCCGCGATCCCTGACGAATGACCGTGTCGAGCGCCTCCTGAACGACACGCTGGGCATCGGCAGTCCTGCCGGCCGTGTCGAGCACCCGGGCGAGCACGACGGCGGCATTGATCGCGATCGGATCGTTCCGTCCACGGATCTTTTGGGCCCGGGCCAGCACATCACGGGCAAGCGTTTCTGCGGCCTGATAATCGCCACGCTCTGCCAGTCCCTCCGCCATGATCTGCTCCGCACTGAGCGTGGCCTGATGATCGGCACCCAGGACCCTCCGCATGGCTTCGATGACGCCGGTGCAGATCGCATCGGCCTCCGCGATCTTGCCATTCATCCGGAGAGCAGTCGCCAGATCACCTTGCGTGCAGAGCACGTACCGATTGTCGGGCGGCAGTACCGCCAACTGCCGCGCGAGTCCGCGGCGGCAGAACCGTTCGGCTGTATCATAGTTGCCCTTCTGGATATGAACGAACGCGAGCCTGTTGTAGACGTCGCACGTTGGCTTACGCTCGAGGGCCTTGTCGGCCAGTTCGAACGTGTCCGACTCCTTCCCTATCTTGTTTATGAGGACCGCGAAGCTCCAGAGAGCCCGGTAGTTGCCGGGATCGTGTTCAAGCACGTCGCTCCAGAGGCGTGTGGGGGACGAATATTGGTAGTTTCTCAGCAGCGTGCCCACCGTCAGGGCAACGATGGCGACGCCGAACAGGCCGAGCGCATACCGCGCGGCCCCGCGTGCGCCGCCCGATAGCCACGGAGCCGCGCGACCAAACGCCTCGGCTGCCGCCAGCACGATGGACGCCACCACTGGCGCCAGCGGCAGATACATGCGGTGCTCGTTGACGAGAGCCTCTACCGGCAGCACGCTCGACGTGGGGGCCAGGGTTCCCAGAAACATCACCCCCAGCCAGGCTCCCGGCCGCCGCTGGATGGTTCCGATCATGGTCAGGATCACCAGGGTCGCGATCGCCAGATAGGCTGGCAGATGGGCCACCGTGACGGAACGTACCCCCGGCCAGCCGCTGTATTCAAAGCAGAGGCCGGCCGGCCAGATGGCGAGCCGCAGGTAGTGGAGGATCACGCCCGGCTGGGTGAGGGCGTAGGTGAGCGGCGAACCCTTGGCGTCGCCAAATTCCTGGTATTTACCAGCCTGCGAGGCGATGGTGGCCGCGAGGATCAGCCAGGTGAGGGCCAGGGCCAGGTAATACCAGCGCCTCCGCCAGACATCCGCCCGCCAGAGAGCCGCGGTGCCCACAGGCGAAAAGAACCAGTCGTAGAGCACCAGCAGCACCGGCAACACAACGGCGTTTTCCTTGCAGGCCATCGCCGCCGCACAGGCCGCCACGCTGCCGCAGAGCCATGGTCGCGACCAGTCGGAAGCCGCGGCGCGGGCGAAGGCCGCCAGCGACAGCAGGCAGAACATGCCCGCCATCGACTCGATCCGCTGGTAGATGTAGGTCACGGCCTGCGTCTGCAGCGGATGGACGGCCCATAGTCCGGCGATCGCCAGCGCCAGCGGCACGGCGAGGCTTCCCCAGCGGTCGCGGAGCCGAGGAGAGGAAAGCGTCAGCCGTACGAAATTGAAGAGTGCCAGGGACGCGATCACATGGATCAGCAGGTTCGTGACATGAAACCCGAAAGGCACCCTTCCCCAGAGGTTGGTGTCGATGGCGAAAGAGAGATAGGGGAGTGGTCTGGCGGGTGCTTCCTGCCCTTTGAACATCGCGTCCCAGGGCGGGAAAAGCTGCTGCATGGCGGGGTTTTGGCAGACCTCGGTGAGGTCGTCGAAAATGAAGGCGCCAGCAAAGGAATTGAGATACGCCACGCATGTGAGGACAGCGATGCCGATGGCGGCGAGGCGAGGGGAAATTGCGAGGGGCAGGTCTGACGAATTGGTTGTCATGATCCATGTATCCCGAGCATCGTCAGCAGCGCCGCGCCGCCCACCAGCACCAGCGCCCAGCCCATGTACCTTGCGATTGGAGGCCGGTCGGCATAGCGATAATCATCACGGCTGATCGCGGTCAGCATGTGGCGGTGTTCCCACATGCCGGCGATCGTCGCGGCCATACCCAGCACGATCAGCGCCACCCCAAAGGCCCGCGTTTTCAGGGACGATAAATCGGCAAGTCTGCCGTCGAACGAGAGGGCAGCCTGACCCAGCCGCTCGATCCCGAAGCCCAGGCTGATCATTGCCAGGCTCGTCCGGATCCAGGCCAGCAGGGTGCGGTCGGCGGCCTCGCGGTTCCGCTCGCGGGCGAGTTCATTCGAGAGACCAGCGGAGGATGATGTGCGGTTGTCAGGGCCATCGATGTTCATACCGAGAGAATACCAGTCGATATAGCCATTTGCATGTGCTGTGCTTGCGTGGAAGGCCTCCCAGGAACTACTTCACCTCCAGCGGAAGGCTCTCCGAGTGGGCGGAGAACTCCGGGGCGTAGCGGCTTTGGATCGTGGCGAAACCGCTTGACGCCGAGCCCCGGTGGGCCGCGCGGAGCGAATATTCAAAGACATGCGTGCCCCGTGGCAGCCGCTCGAAGAAGAGCTGCGTCGCCGTGTCACGAACGGCCACATACCAGCCCGCGCCATCTCCCCACCGCCAGCCGGAGAGCACGTCCACCGGCTCTGTCAGGCTCGGCCGATGGTCGCGGAGTTCGAGGAACTCATAGTCGCGGTCGCTCGTCACCACCAGCCGCACGACGAGTTCGTCCCCCACCTCAACCGCCGTGGTGCCGTCCTTCGCTGCCGGCACGAGCTCCGGACCCGCCTTCGTGGCCTTCTTGATAAAGAGCTTCTTCTCGATGGCAAGCTCCTCGCGGTTCGCCGCGGGCACCTTGGCGATGTCGTCGAGATACTGCCAGTGGACTCCGCCGAAGGCCAGGCCCTTGTCCTGCTTCGCAACGACGACCTCACCCATCGCCGGCGTGATCTCTCGCCGCGTGAACCGTTCCTCAAAGAAACCGGTGCCGGCCTCCGCGCGAGTGCTGCCGCCGGACGCAGCAGGCTGCACCCGCTCGCCGCCCACGGTCACCGTCACCAGTTCCTGCGAACCGAGCAGGTCGTTGCCACGGCCAAGGAGCGCGCCGACTGCATCAGCCGTGGCCCGGCTGCCGGGCCACTGGCTCGTCCGCTTCTGCGAGAGGAGCCAGACCTTCAGTGCCTCGACGGCATCCGTGTCGCCTGCCACCTCGTCAAACGCCTCGATCATGACTGCCTGCGTGGCGATCGGGGCATAGGCCCAGCTCCACCAGCCAGGATGGGGATCACGCCACCACATCCCCTGCCAGGAGGCTTTTTCCGTGCCCGCACGAGCGGCTCCGATTGGTTTCACAGTGGCGTCGACCGCCCGCTGCCTCAGGCTGTCGATGATGGATAGCGCCGTCGGCCTGTCGCCCGAACGAAAGAGCGCGATGGCGAGCTGCCCCTGTGTGAGCCGGGCATCGAGCTTCATCCACGACTTTCGCGCGATGTCAAAGGCCCAGCGGATCGCGTCGGCGGCTTCGCCCTGTGGCGGTGCATCGGCTGTGAAGAAGCTCCGCGCGTAGAGGGCTGAGACGCCGATCGGCGTCAGCACGACGTCGTCTTGTTTGCCGGCCCAGAGCTTTTCTGCGCGACGCCGCTCCTCGACGAGCCGGCCATCAAGCCAGGGGATCGTGGAGAGCGCGGGCTGGATGTCGAGAGCCACGCCCGCGGCCCGGAGCCGGCCGAACCCGGCCAGAATACCGAGCGTGACAGAGTCGCAGGTCGATCCGCCGGGAAACCATGGCCAGCCACCGTCGCCGTTCCGGAGTGAAGCCAGTCGGTTGAGGGTAGCCTGCGTCTCGTTGTCGGCACGGGTCGCATCGAAGAGCAGTGCGATCCGGGCTCGCGACTCCCCTTCGTCGACCGCGTCGC